>PUNB01000127.1 GCA_003552565.1 Lentisphaerota bacterium | reverse complement strand
GCGGAAAGAACTCGCCGCCACCCCTGGCCCTTCGGCAAAAGGGATAAAGATGAACCGGATGAAGAACTCCCGGCTCCCTCGCCGGAAGAAGAGCCCCAGCCGGAACCGGCGGATGAACCTGACGATGAACCGGCTGATGAGCCAGAGCATGAAGAGGCGGTGAAACCGGACGATGAACCGCAAGAAAAAGAAGCCGACTCCGAAGAGGAGCCAGCGGATATAGACGAGGAAGAGCAGCCGGCGGCGGAACCGCGAATTGAGAATGAAGATGACATCTTCAATTTCTAAACCGCCGATGACGAGACTTAGAGGGTGTTACATGGCCGATTAAGGCGAAAGATTAGGGCAAAAGATTAAGGGCGCACCCGTCTTTTCCTAATCTTTCCTCTTGATCTTTCGCCCTAATCCCTAAAAATGTCAAGTCTCATACAAGCCCGGCCGCCGGCGCGGCGCGCCGGATACCCTGAGGGTGAGACTTGTTGAATGGTTTCTGGTGTCAGGTTTCGGGTTGACCTGACACCTTAACACTGAAACCTGAAACCACGAAGTCTCACATAAGTGTTATCCCTTTCGCATAATCTTTAATTCCTGATTTAGGAGAAAACAACATGGACAAGCCATTAGCCAAGCATCTTATTCTGGGTGTGCATATCAGTAACCGCCTGAATCATGTAGGCGAGGTTCAAAATGTTCTTTCCGAATTTGGCGGTCAGATAAGAACCCGCTTGGGACTGCATGAAACAGGAGATGATTATTGCTCGCCTAACGGACTTTTGATTCTTGAACTTCTTGATCATGAAGAGAAAAAAGAAGAACTGAAAGGCCGGTTAAACGCTATCGACGGTGTGGAGGTGAAAGAAATGGTTTTTGATCATCCCTGAAACGAAACACATAAGAGTATCCTTTTCCCAAAACCTGTTAATCGTAAGCAGTAAGTAGTAATTTGTCTTTTTTTTGCTTGCATTATCCGTAATGATGAATAGATTATTTTTTTGACACGCACTGTACCTGTAGCTCAATTGGATAGAGCACCTGACTACGGATCAGGAGGTTTGGGGTTCGACTCCCTACAGGTACGCCATTTAATTTTACGGTGGCGGGGTAGCTCAGTTGGTAGAGCAGAGGACTGAAAATCCTTGTGTCGCCAGTTCGATTCTGGCTCCTGCCACCATTTTTCTTCTTTCCGACTCAAGCCCTCCCGAGAAATAACTGCAATCCGAGAACTCCGGTTTTTCTAACGCAGGATTTTTCTCTCCACTTTCAAAAACAATCATTTTGGATTATGTTAACAGTATGGATCTGTTTGAACATAATTTACATAATGGCGGCCGCCAGGGAGAGGAACCGCTGGCGGCGCGCATGCGACCGCGGACTCTGGATGAGTTCATTGGCCAGGAACATATTCTGGCTCCTGGTCGCCTGCTGCGCCGGGCGATTCAGGCGGATCAGCTTTCTTCCTTGCTCTTTTATGGGCCGCCGGGCACCGGCAAGACCACCCTGGCGGCGGTCATCGCCAATACCACGCAAAGTCATTTCGAAACCCTCAACGCGGTTCTCGCCGGAGTTCCGGATATACGGAGAGTTACGGAAGAAGCCAAAAGACGAATCGCTGAATATCAACGACGGACGATTCTTTTTGTTGATGAAGTTCATCGCTGGAACAAAGCCCAACAGGACGCACTGCTGCCGTGGGTGGAAAACGGCAGCGTGATTTTGATCGGTGCGACCACGGAAAATCCCTATTTCACGGTCAATCGGGCCTTGGTCAGCCGGAGCCGGATATTTCAGTTGCGGCCCCTGTCCGAGGAGAATCTGCAAAAGGTCGCGCAAATGGCGCTGTCGGACCAGGAGCGCGGTTATGGAAACTTAAAAGTCGAGTGCTCTCCGGAAGCGCTTCAGCATATTGTCAATGTCGCCAACGGCGATGCCCGGGCGGTGCTCAACGGACTGGAGCTGGCGGTGGAAACCACCGAACCGGAGGCGGACTCCACGGTGCGCATAACCATGGATGTGGCCGAAGAATCCATTCAGAAGCGGGCGGTACTTTATGATAAAGAGGGGGATTACCATTTTGATACGATCAGCGCTTTTATCAAGTCCCTGCGCGGCTCGGATCCCGATGCCGCCATGTACTGGCTGGCGAAAATGGTTTACGCCGGTGAAGATCCGCGTTTTATTTTTCGCCGTATGCTGATATTCGCGGCTGAAGATATTGGCTTGGCGCAGCCTTATGCTTTGGGAGTTGTGGAATCGGCCGCCGCCGCTTTCGACCGGGTCGGATTGCCGGAGGGACAATATCATTTAGGCATGACTGCCCTTTACTTGGCGACAGCTCCCAAGTCCAACTCGGTATTCGCTTATTTCG
Organism: Lentisphaerota bacterium; assembly: GCA_003552565.1. Lineage (GTDB taxonomy): Bacteria > Verrucomicrobiota > Lentisphaeria > Oligosphaerales > PUNB01 > PUNB01. The sequence goes on along the minus strand of PUNB01000127.1, from coordinate 21,304 downwards.
ATGCTTTGGCGACGATCGAGAAACAACGGGATGGCGAGGTGCCGACTCATTTGAAGGATGCCAGTCGCGACAAGCAGAGTTTCGGCCATGGCCAGGGCTATACTTATCCGCACGCTTACCGTGAGCACTGGGTGGCTCAGCAGTATCTGCCTGCGGCGCTGCGAGGGAACGTTTTTTATCGACCAAGCGAAATCGGCTATGAGAAAGAGATTGGCGATACGGTGGAACGTCGACGGGAGGCGCAACTGGCGGCGGCGCTGGAGACGGAGGAAGAGCCGGCGATGGCGGAGATTTTTTCCTGGTCGCCGCCTGATAAGCAGGTGGATGCCTGGCTGCGGCGCGCTTCCGGAAAAGCGGGGGAGCGACGGGGGCGGGTTCGAGACCGATTGTTTGAACTGGCTCAATGCCGGCGGCATCATCGGCTTCTGTGCGTCGGCGATGACACCGGCCTGCTCACTTGGGAGGCGATCAGGCAAACTCCGGAGGGCGGGGTATGCACCCATGCCAAAGATAAGAAGGCGACTGAGCACCTGCGGGAACGAGCGCGGCAAACGCCGGCACTAAGGGCTCCGCGGATTATCAACTGCCCGCTGACGGTAATTCCTGAGAAAATGGAGAACGACTGGCGTTTCGAAAGAATCATTGGGCATAATATTGTATTCAATCTGGCCGACAAAAGAGCGGTTCTTAAAATATTATACAACTTGTTAACTGAAATGGACGGCAGGCTGGTCCTGGCCGAAGCCATTTGCCGTAGGGCACCCCGATTAGCCGACATGCCGATGTTTCAGAACTCGGATCAAAGCCTCATTAAATCTTTAAGGGAAGCAGAAGAAGCCATCTACCAGAATCCTGATGACCCCATGGTCAACTGGGACGAAGCAACAATAAGAGGACAGATGGAAGAGTCCGGTTTCTCTTCAATAGACACTGAGGTTTTGACCTTTGAGGAGGAAAGAATTTTCCCTCCTGGGCAAGTGGACTATTGGTTCGCCAAACAAAGTGAGCGAAAGGATAACAAAAGCGGGCTGGGCGATATCCTGCGCCGGCATTTGGGGACAATTCAGGCAAAGCGGTTGCAGGATTTGCTGAAAAATGAATTGACCCGTAAGCAAGTTCCCTGGAAAACCTGTGTTCTGGTCGTCAAAGGCGACAAGGTTAAGTCCGCTTGACATCTTTTCCTCGAAAAGGAGGCCGAAATAATCAGCAGTTGACATTTTGAAAACAGGTATTATTATATTTTCAAGGCTTTTTTGATCGGCACAGATGAGCTAATATCTAAAAAAATATACTCTTATCAGCATGAAAACTAAAAAAACTTTAAGAAGCACAAAACAGCAGCGCATAGTGCTGGAATTTTTGCAAAGTACCGAAACTCACCCCAGTGCGGGCGAAATTTTCGCTGAAGTTCGCCAGCATCTGCCGCGGATAAGCTTGGCTACGGTTTATCGAAATCTGACCAAACTTGAAGAACACGGTCAGATTCAGTCGCTGGAGCCAATAGGCGGTCAGAGGCGTTTCGATGGCAACAGCGAGCCGCATCTTCATATTCGCTGTCTTGGATGTGATAAAGTTACGGACGCTGAAACCAGCTTTTCTCCAGACGACTTCTTGAGCGATTTGTGTAAAAATACGGAAATGAAAGGTTTTCATATTGAAAGTTATCGGTTTGAATTATTCGGATCCTGTTCTGAATGTCGTGAATATCAAACCGCGAAAACGAATTAAACATCCGCAATCCTCCAATAAAAGGACAAAATTATGAATATTAAAGGCACTCAAACAGAAAAGAATGTACTGGCCGCATTCGCCGGGGAATCTCAGGCGCGTAATCGCTATACCTATTTTGCCAGCGCGGCTCGGAAAGAAGGTTACGCGCAGATAGCCTCCATCTTTGAAGAAACAGCCGATCAGGAAAAAGAACACGCCAAGCGTTTCTTTAAGTTTCTAGAAGGCGGCGAGGTGGAAATTCAGGCATCCTATCCCGCCGGTGTGATCGGTTCCACCGCGGAAAATCTGCGAGCCGCCGCAGCGGGTGAACTGTATGAATGGGGTTCCATGTATCCGGAATTCACTCGGACCGCCCGCGACGAAGGATTAGAGCCTGTCGCCAAGGTTTTTGAATATATCGCGGTGGCTGAGAAACAGCACGAGAAAAGATATAAAGAATTGGCTGAGAACGTGGAAGCGGGACGGGTCTTTAAGAGAGAGGAAACTTGCGTATGGCGCTGCCGTAACTGCGGTTATACCCATGAGGGTACGGAAGCGCCCCCTGTTTGCCCCGCCTGTGCGCATAAACAGGAACATTTTGAAATTCTCGGCGAGAACTGGTAGAACGGAAGTAACTGAAAAAGGATAATAACAATGCTTAGTGAAAACATGACCACAGAAATGAGCAATCAAGTGGTAGCGGAATTCTATTCATCTTATCTCTATTTGTCCATGGCCGCCTATTTCGACTCGGTCGGACTTCAGGGGTTCGCCAACTGGATGAAAATTCAGGCGAAAGAAGAATTATCTCATGGTGAAAAAATCTTCGATTTTGTCATTGAAAGAGACGGGACGGTTTGTCTGGGAGCAATCGACGCGCCTCCGAGTAAGTGGGCTTCTCCCCTGGAAGCGTTCAAGGCCGCCTATGAACACGAACAGAAAGTTACCGGCATGATCAACAATCTGGTGACCATGGCTCGTAAAGAAAATGATTACGCTTCGGAAAACTTTCTTGACTGGTTTGTCGATGAACAAGTGGAAGAAGAAAGCACCGCCAAGAATATTGTTGATCAGCTTAAGCTCATCGGAGATAATCCCCAGGCCATGTTGATGCTTGATCGGGAACTTGGCCAGCGCACCTATACTCCTCCGGCCGACGCAGGCCAGGAATAATGACTGGCCGGAAAGGGCGAACGGACTTATGTGGGACTAAAGGTTCCAGTGTTCAGGTGTCAGGAACCATTCAACAAGTCTCTCCCTCAGGGTATCAGGCGCTTTGTGCCTGCGGCCAGGCTTATTTGAGACTTCGCATTGTTAACCTTGTCCCGAACCTAATTCCAAAGTCAAAAAAAACTGGACAAGGTGCGAGACAAGGTTTCATGTGTCGCAACAAGTCTCTCCCTCAGGGTATCAGGCGCCTCGCGCCGGCGGTCAGGTTTATGTGAGACTTCGAATATATAACCTTGTCTCGCACCTTGTCTCGCACCTAGTCGAAAACAAAAAACTGAATCGAAAAAAGTGCACGACAAAGAGTTGTAACACCCTCTAAGTCTCACACCGGGGTATGTGGCCTATCGCGCCGGTGCTCGAGCTTGTATAAAACCCCGGGCCTAATAGTCGCGGGACAATCGAGGCCAATAAGCTGGCAAAAAAAACTGTCAGAAAATTATATGCACTGAATTATACCTCACAGCCTTGGTCCGAGGAGTTGCGAATTTAATGATTGAGACCATCAAAATTCATTTTCCCGGTGAACACGATGTTCGCAGATGGGATTTTTCCTTCTCTGCGCAAGGCACGATGCGGCTGCCGCAGGTATTTAAAAAAGGCGGTATCCCGGAATGGGTGAAGCTTGAGACCTACCAATGTCCAGCGTGCACCTTGAAACCGGAAAGTTCCCCCGTTTGTCCAGTGGCCCAGGTGATGGCAAAATACGCCTATGATTTAGCGGACCGCCAATCGCATGAAACAGTTAATGTTGAGATCATTCAGAAGGACTCGGAACCTTTCATGATCAACAATGTTTCCTTGCAAAGGGTGGTTGGGGAGCTGGTTCGTCTGGGAGCTTTTCAATACGAATGCCCGGTGGGACGCAAAATCAAACAGCCGATGACCGAACTGCCGCCTTTTCCGAGCAGTGAAGAGATACTTTCCGCCTTCACCAGAGCCTTTGCCGACCATCAGTCTGATGAAGGGGGGTTCGAGAAAGAACACACCCAACTGCTGGAAGATCTGCATGATCTGTTTGGGAATATAACGCTGCGGCTGGATCAGGTTGGCCAAGGAGATGCTCATCTGAACGGTGTGGTTATCCTTCATTCTCTGTCAATGCTGTTCTCTCTTTCCGCTCCGGAGCTGGTACGAAAATTCAATCAGGAAAAACAGAACAATCAGGAAGAGCGGCAAGACGCTCCCGCCGACAATGAAGAAGAAAAAGAACAAACCGAATAAAGCAGACCGAGCGCAGTCCCTGCGGGAAGGAGTTATTTCCGTTCATCAGCGGGGCTTTGCTTTTGTGAGTATTGGGGAGGAAAAAGATGTTTTTATACCACCCGCCAACGTCAAAACTGCTATTACCGATGACCGGGTCAAGGTGAGGATTGAGTCCGAGGACGAACGAGGGCCGGTTGGCAAAGTTGTTGAAATCGTTGAACGCGGTCGCCGCGAGATTATCGGCGTAATGTCCTATGACGAAGATAACGGCCAGCTGGCGGTACGCCCGCTGCGGCGAGACCTGCCTGACTTTCTCCCGTTAAAATTACCTTCGCAAAAAAAAAGTGACCGGAAAGACTCCCAAAAAAAATCTGCGCCAATGGTACCCGAGGAAGGAGACTGGATATCCGCCAGTCTGCAGTTTCCCCGGAGCGCTCGGCAGCAGTTGCGTGCCCGTTTCGTTCGCGTTATCTCCAGACCAGGAACGATATCTGCCGATTTGGATGCGATAGCCGCCGAGTTCGCCCTTCCGCCGGAGTATTCTCAGGAAGAAAATTGCCGCGCTGCAACTTTAGCCCCGCAAGACGTTCACAGAGAAATTATTGATCCTGACGCGGTGATTGTCACCATCGATCCGGAGGATGCAAAGGATTTTGACGATGCCATCTCTCTGCATCCCGGTCCATCCTCCGATGTCATGATTGCTGGGGTGCATATTGCTGATTTGGCCGCTTATATCTTGCCTGGAACTGAATTTGACCAAATGGCCGCGGAACGAGGTTTCACCGCTTACCTTCCCGGGCGAACTCTGCATATGCTGCCTCCAGCCTTGGCCGCCGAACAATGCAGTCTTAAACAGGGAGTTGAAAATCTGGCCCACAGTGTGTTTCTGACTATCGACTGCAACAGCGGTGAAGTTCTCGACAGTCGACGTTGTCATACCAGGCTCACGGTCAGCAAACGTTTTTCCTTTGAACAAGTGCAGGGGCTGATTGACGGCGAGTCTCCGTCAAACATTCCGGAAAAGGTTGTCTCTACAGTGCTTAATCTTAATCACCTCGCCGCGGCCATGCGTCGCTGGCGAGCGAAAAATGAGCAATTTTTGCATTTGGAAACGCGTGAAGTTAGGGTGGTTTGCGATGAGTCCGAGGCTGCCATAAAAGGACTCAAGCGGGCAGGTGCTTCGGCTGCGGATCATTTGGTCGAGGAATTCATGCTGGCCGCTAATGTCGCCGTGGCCAAAGAACTGAAAGCCCGGGAATTGGGCGGCATTTTCCGCATCCATCCGGAACCGAAAGCGGTTGATATTGAGGAGTTTATTCAGTGGGCACGGGAAATCGGCCTTGGGCGAACAGTCGGAAAGCTTGACGGTCGCGAACGGGTAAATGCTTTTCTCGGCAGGATTAAGGAAAGGCATGACGCTGAAATAATCACCTCTATGTTTTTACGAACTCTTAATCGTGCGGTTTACAGCTCTGTTCCAACTTTACATTATGGTTTAGGAAAAGAAGACTACTGTCATTTCACCAGCCCCATTCGACGATATCCTGATCTGCTGGTGCATCAGCAGCTTTGGGCTGCGGATCGAGGTGATAAGCCGCGCTCTGTCGAAGAATGCACTCAGAAGGCTGTCAATTGCACCACCCAGGAAAAAAACATTGATGAGGCCAGCTTTGCTGCTATGGATCGCCTCAAAATCCGTTATATACAGGAATTGCGGATGCGGGGAGAGCGACTGATCTACGAAGGCATTGTCCTGCGCCGCACGGGAGAAGGGTTGCAGATATTTCTCCCCGATCTTGGCCTTTTCAGTATCCTCCCTAAAAAAGCCATCCCGAAAAAAGAAAGCGGCAAAGTCTGGAAGAGCGGTCATTTGGTATATGTGAAAGTTCACAAAGCCAATCCTGTCCGGGGGCAGCTCCTGGTTGCGCCGGCCGGTGCTTAACCAGATTAATTCGTGCGAATTCGGCCGAGAATATGAAACACGAGCATATCATTCTGGCATCCGCTTCTCCCCGACGCCTGCAATTGCTCACAGAAGCCGGCTGGCGGGTGAAAGCGATACCTGCCGATATTGATGAAAACATTGGAAGAGATGAAATGCCTGAACAGGCTGTTCGTCGTCTGGCCCTGGCTAAAGCGGAAAAAATTGCACATCTGCATCCACAGGCCGTTGTCATCGGAGCGGACACTGTGGTTTGTATTGACGGAATAATACTGGGAAAACCAGCGGATTATCGGCAGGCTAAACAGATGCTGCAGTTTCTGGCTGGCCGCGAACACACCGTAACCACCGGGGTGGCGGTGCTGCGACCGAGGACTGAGGGCAGCGAGGATGACGTGAGCAAGGTTTGGAGCGTCCGCAGTCAAGTTGAGTTTCACCCATTGAGTGAAAAGGAGATTGAAGATTACCTGGCCTGTATCGATCCACTTGACAAAGCCGGTGCTTACGCTGTTCAGGATTGTGGAGATATGATTATTGCTGATATCAAAGGCTCGCGTGCCAATGTTATGGGGTTGCCGATAGAAGAACTTCAGACCGCGCTTAAACATAATCCAGCCTGACAATTTCCATCGGCCTAGGCCACATTCGAAAAGGTGCTCTGTAGCATTCATTTCCTTAGTGGTGTTGAAACCAGTCGAAACCGCAATAAATTACCGCAGTATAGTTTGACCCCATCCGGAAAGATTTTATGCCCCTGCCGGGCTTGCCCCGGTAGAGCAACAGATTAAGATTTAGAGCTTCTTATGCAAGATCTCATTTTGTTTTTTTATCTGTCGCTCTGCCGGGACAAGCCCGGCAGGGGCGTGCAGCTCAAAACCTTTAATGAACGGTATCTAGTTAAACAGTCAAAGGGCAATTACTAATAAGCATCAGTACAAGAGAAGTTTACAAGGAGTATAAAAAGATGGCGACAAGGAAAACTGAATTTTTATTTTGCCTGTTAATTCTGGGCTGCGGGATTTTACTCAGCGGCTGTGGCGGCGAACCGGCCGCCGGCACCGCTAATCCGTACTATCGCCAGGGAGTTTCATTGCGGCAGCAGAATGAAATGGAAAAAGCGGCAGAATCCTTCCATAAGTGCCTGCGAGTCAGTCCGGAAACCGCTGATGCTCATTTTCAACTGGGAGATTTGTATGAAAATCATCTGAACTCTCCAGTGCGAGCGATGCACCATTATTCTTTGGCGATTGAGGGACGATTGGAAGAAGAGGAGAACAGATCGATAGCTGAAGAATCGATCATTCATCTCCAACAGAAATTACTGGAAGAATGGATAAGTGAACACCCCGAAATTGCCCGTTCCGCAACCGATGCCGATGAACTGGCCAGTCAGAATCGCATTCTTACACGCCGCAACCAGGAGCTTAAACAGGAACGGGACACCCTGGTCCGTGCACGTCAAACATTGCTGGGGCAGACCCGAAGGTTGATTTCAGAAATACGGCAAAAAGAACAACGCATTAATGAATTGGAAAATTAAATTTTCCATCCAGTTCCGCGAATCGATTTGTAATTGGCTATTTCACCCTCGAAAAAAGTATGGCAACGAAATTTCTCAGTCATCAGCTGCTGAACAGCCGACGCTTTGCGCTCGGTCGCAGCGAAGCGGAAAGCAAGGGCACGGAAGAGCAACAAATAGAAGATCCGGCATCGGCCGAGCTTTCAAATCATTCGAGCCAGTCAGATAATCAAAGTCAAGAGCCGGTTGCTCAATCCTACTCAGATGACAGCCAAAATCAACAACAGCCGAGAGAGCGGCCGCACGCTCAAAACAGCTCTTTAGAAAATTCCTTGTCCAACTCTCAATCACATGTCACCAGAGATCACCCGTCATCGTTCTCGGAGTCCTCACACGAACAGCGGAAAACTGTACAGGAGCGTCCGCAGGATTGGCGTGAGCCGGAAGAAAATTCACCCCATGAAGAAAATGAAGACAACTTGAACGTTATACTGTCAAGAGAGGAACAAGCGACCAAACAGACCGCTTTGCAGCGGGAACTGCTGGAACTGCATCGGCAGAGGCGTGAAGTCATGCAGCGTCTTCAGGAAACCCGCACCAGTCTTGAGCAGGAGAAAGAAGGAATCGAGGCGAAAGTTCACTTCTTCTCTTCGCTTCTGGAGGAACTGCGGGCATTTTCTGATCAGGACGGGGAAGAATCAATGCGTGGCCTGCGGCAGGCAGTAAACAATGCGCATATGGAGTGGGTGAAACGCGAACAGGAAAAGGCCGCGGAAGCCGGCGGTGAAAACTTCAACCGACAGACCTCACACACTTTGTCGTCAATGTCACTTGCCCAGCTTGCCAAGATCGGATTCGGCCTGTTATGGCCGGTTCTGGTTGCGCTTTTGGTCAGCGGCGGCATCGTCGCTGCGACCTTATACAAACTCTTCTCCTTATAAAACCTCGATGGTTTGCGGGGCTGTTTTTTTATAACGGCGCGAAATTAATGGAAAAAATGAATGAGCTAAAGTGTGATTTTTGCGGGCTGGATGAAAAGCAAGTTCAAAATAACGGCTGGCTCGGTTGTGTCCGCTGTTATGAGATATTCCCTGTTCATACGAATGAAAGCGGCAGTCTGGAAATGAAAGCGGAACTGCAAGGCGGCATGCGTAAAACACGGACATACAGCCTGAACATCCTGCATGAGGAAATGCAGAGGGCGGTTTTCATGGAAGAATATGAGTTGGCTGCAGCGTTAAGGGATAAAATCCAGAAATTGCTCCATCCGCAGTCTTCGGAATGACCAGAATGATTGCTGCAGCACTGAAAGTGAGGCAGTCTCAAGCATCGTCAAGCTGTTTTTTGCACGGATATTTTTATGCACAGCGGCATTACAGAAAAAAAAACCAGACAAAACCCAATAGATGCCGACGGCATAAGTTATTTTGCCGCCGGTCATAGAAAACGCAATCAGCTCAGCAAAACGCAGAAACGCCATATATCCGCCCGTTCCAGGCGGAGATGGCGTTTTTGTATAGGATTGTTTTTCTGTCTGTTGCTGGTAATTGTCGTGCGCGGGATGTGGCTGGAGATGATTCAGTTCACTCCTTGACTTTGGTTTTGGGAAGCCCCCAAACCTTCTGTCCCTCCTGGTACCTGCCTTCCTGCCGTAAAACATCGACCCGCTCAAAACGCTTCAGAACATTGCGCCGGGCTTTCATTGAATTCGAGTTTTTTAAACTTGGATGTGTTGACATAGCTATAATCTCCCTTGGTCTACGGCTGAAAGCCGAACTGGACTTGATTTTCAGATCAAAAACAAAAACGATAAGGTAATATAATTGGTCAATTCCGTATGACAACAAGAGCTGAATTCAAACATCCTCATCTCTGGGAAAATAAAGTGGCGCCCTCGCAAAAACAGAGATCGCAGCGGATTACAAATACGGTTCAGGATGTTGTTATCTATTGCCCCTGTTTGTTCCCATCTTTGGCAAAGCGGTCTGGTCAAATCCATCATGCTCAACTGCTATAAAGATTTGCAAGTCGCTTGTAACAATGCTTGCATTTACGTACAAGCCCGACCGCCGGCGCGATGCGACTGATAATCCGGATGGAAACAGCGGCTGACGAAGAACCGTGACCCTATCCGTGTGTATCCGTGGTAAAAAAAAGCAGAAAATAAAACCACGGATGGACACTGATTAACACTGATATAAAACGAACAACGCGAAGTCCGGCCTGACACCTGAACACTGAAACCACAAAGTCTCACGTAAGCAGATTCTTCCTTTGCTGGTTATTGCCGTTGATTGAGCGGCCATGGAGCGGGCCAGGGGAAGTCTTCACTGATTTCATCAGGGGGGTCAAGTTCGTTGAGGATGTCGCGGGCCGTTTGGTTGTCGGACGGAACGAACAAAGGATGTCCCGGATGCAGTTTGTAGGCGGAAGGCAAATCCGGTTGCCGGCCGTTCCGCAGGTCAATTTCGATAAATTTGTAACCGCTGTTGTCATCCGATAACAGAGGTGTCCAGACGAGGTTGATATTATTGCGTATGAGCCGGGGTTCCAGGTTTTCAGAGTTATTGGACACCGGCCAGAGCACACCGGCGTACTCCAAGTCGCGATTCAGCGATGAAAGCAGCAGTCGCTGGTGGAGGCTGATCAGTTGTTTCAGCCGGGCGCTTTCTGGAAGCTGCTCCATGCGATTTCGGACCCGAGCTTCAACTGACTGAACAACCTCGTTTTTATGGTTGAACCATGGAATGTCGGTGTTGACTCCCGAGAGAAAATCACGGTATTCACTGACGGTGTCGAAATTCGCCGGCAGGCTTTTAACCAGAGCGTCAGCAATTATTTCCATGGTTCTGGCCCGGGGGATGAGCGCCAGGTCGTCGCGTTTCCGCAGTTCATCAAGAGCGGACAGCAGGTGTTCTTGGAAATCTTCGTCATCCGGCAGGGCGGTCAGGAAGGAGCGGATATATCGAGCCGAGGGAATCAGATTGTCTTGTGAACGTTGGGAATATTCAACTTCGTATTCTTCGCTGTTGAAATTGATTCTTTCAGCTTCAGCTACCAGAGATTCCGGTTCAAGGCCATATACCTCGCCCCAGTAACGAGTGGCGGCGATGCCTTCCTCGGTTTCATATTCCTGTTGATGAAAATAACCGGCGATGTAATAAACCCGCCATCCTTCTTCGCTTTTTCGCCTTACCCGAATTTGTTCAAGGTCATAGATGTCGAGCTGGCGTAATTCCCGCAGCCGCGCCTGGGCTTGGCGGCGGTTTTCCTGGAGGTCTATGAACTGTCGCAGAGGACGGTGCCAGACGCTTTTGTCGCCTGCCGGCAGTTGCTGAAGGCGGGCTTCAATATCTTCAGTTTCCTCCTGGGTGCGGGGAAAACGTCTCATTGGGGAGGGGGTCAGGGACACGGCATCCCAGGCCGCGGTCATCAGGTCGGCGGCTGATTCAAGCTCTGCTGACAAAGCTGAGTCCGGAATCTGTTGTCGGTATGCTGTAATGGTTTCTGCCCAACTGTCAAGGTCTCCTGGCGGACCGGCCAGGGTGTCAGTCAGTTCAATATGAATTTGCAGTTCATCTTCCAGTGAGTTTTGCAAACTTTCTTTGTCCTGCCGCAATTGACTCAACTTATCTCTGGTTTCCGGGGAGGGCGTCAATTCCTCCTGGTCCAAACGCTGGCGGATGTCATCAAGAAGCTCTTCCACTTGGTATATTTTATTCATGCGTGTTTCCGGTGTAAGGGTCTGGTCTTCTTTGACGAGTTCCAGCTGATTTTGCGCTTCCCGCAGTTCAGCCATGAATTGCTGGCTGATTTCCTGCCGTCGCTGATCCCGCCATTGATTCCATTGTTCTCGCCAATTGCGCAGCCATTCCTGTTCGGATTCTGTCCCACTCAGATCTTCGGCCCGGGCCACGGCGGATTCAATTATTTTCAACGGTTTTTCGAAATTGTCTTCGGCGATTGCTTCCAGCCGACTGCGCGTCTGAGCAAACTGCTGTCGACGTTCTTTTTCCAAAGCCAGCTGTTCACGGGCTTCCTCTAAGTGACTGTCGCCGTTCACGGCCTGATAAATCGGTGACTCCGGCCCTATTTCCAAAAGATAGTTTTTCAGTTCCTGGTAATTTTCCTGCCGACGCAGATCGGAAATTTTGTTCCGTCCTTGTCGAACCTGGTACCAGCGAGTCGTTTGCCAGCCGGCAACCATCAATATCGCTAGAATAATTATGGCTGCCGCAACTCTTGTAAAAACCCGCCGCCGCTGGAGCGCGGCGATTCTTTCTTTTTCCCGATTGAGCGTGTTCTGTACTTTTTCCGCCACTTCCGGCGGCGGATTATCGGTCAGTTCCTGCAGTTGGTTCCAGAGGCTTCTGACTTTTTCCGGCTCGGGCTCGGCTGAAGCCAGTAATTGATTAAGTTTTTGCAATTGGTGCTGATAATGCTGAGAACGCTGTCTTTGTTGTACTTCGCTTTGATAAAAATTATCCGCTTCAGCGGCCTGCCGACGCATTTGTTCGTCCGGAGTAAAACCGGTGGTTTCCAGTAATCGGTGCCAGGAGCGCAGGCCGCGGCCCAAGCCTTCGAAATCCTGCTGTTCTTTTCGGCGGTTCAGGTCGGTGAGTATTTTTTCGGCTTCTTCGGCGATCGCTTTCTGTCTATTCTTATGCAGCCTTTGTTGCAATTGTTCGAGCACTTCCGCGTCCGGCGCCACAGCCCGCCAGGGCGCCTGCAGAGCGGCGATGATTTCGGAAATTTGTTGTTCATCATCATCTTCCAGTGCCTGACTGGCGCGTTCTTGGAGTTCCCGCAGTTCTTCTTTTTCAAGCGGTTCGAGGTTTTCAATCCATACCTGATTGTCCGGATCATGGCTGCGTACACGGCGAAGTACGCGGATTTTCTCATCGCGTTCGCCCGTGTGGATCAAACGTCTAAATTCACGCAGGAGCGGATCAAGGAGCTGCTCTTTATCGCATTCATTCTTCAACTGTTTTAAAACATCGCGGTTTATTTCGGATGGCGCCGGCAGTTCCAGTTCCTGACAGAATTTGAGCCAGCGGCTCTTTTCGGGAAAAGAGAGACTTTCGGCAAGTTCGAAAACTGAGGGAGTTGTGAGAGCTTCATGCACAGCTTCCGAGCGTCTTCCCTGGCGCAGAAATTCTTCGCATTGGGCCAGGCGCTGATTCAGCTGCTGGCATAGGTCTTTAAACTGACCGGCCAGTTCGGTGATCTCTGGTGTGGCTTCATGTTCCGGACCATTGACAAAATCACGGATACGGTTAATCAAGCGGTCGGCTGGATTCATGAGACGGATACTCCTTGCCCGGCCTAGCGGCGCAGGCGCAGTTTCGGTTTTTCAGTGGTATTCTGCACTTTTACAGTATCGCCGGCTTTGGACTGTAAACTTGTTTTTCTGTTCGCAGCGGGTGTGGGCGGTGGTGGCGCTTCACCGCGGGCGGCCTGTACCTCTCGGCATGGAGGCGGTTCGCCGAGAGGCTTGGTCAGGTCGAGAATCAGAGCTGTATTGAAAGATGAATTCCGTTCTTGAGGTTGCCAGGCGGCCGCGGGGCAGCCGCGCCACAAACAGGAAACGCCGGCCGGCGATGAGACAAACCAAGTGGAGAACGAAACCAGCCAACGCTTTGCGGGCGGTATCAAGTTCAGAGATTCACGAATCAGCGGCAATATGTTCATCCCGGTTTCATATACTAGATAAAGCGGTCGTTTATCATTCTGATTAAAGCAATGGACCGGATACCCGGCCCAGCCGGCGTCACCGGTAAGCTGTTCCCAGTTTCCGCCGTAATTATCCGAGTCAGTATCTGATGCAAGATTATCCATTGCCGAACTATGGCGCGGTTCAAGGAGTGTCGGCGCTTTTCGCCATTGATTCTCGAATATTGATTGTTCGGCTATTTTGGCAGGACCGCACATCGGCCGATCGCCGGCGGAGAAGACGAAGTGATGAGCCAGTTTGTTATCGCGCCCAGTATGTTCGCCTTCAACGGCGGTGACGCTTGACAGTATGGAAACGGTTTCGTGCCCGGTTATCACACGCCAATGACTGATGATTGCTGTCGGAGCATCGGCTGTCCGCAATGATCCGTTGTTGTTTCCGCTGTAGGCGCTCAGGGATTCCAGCATCCGGATCATGGCAGGGTTCATGCCGCGGGTATGGGCGACCGTACAATAGCCGCTGGAACCGGGTCTGACACCTTTGACCGCAGAGGTATAAATTAATTCCTGAATCATATATCACTGACACCGGTAAAAAATTGACAAAATGAGTTTTTTAAACTTCATAGTGGCTTTTTTGGTGCAACTGTTATTTCCTAGGGCTTCAGCCCGAATAAATCACGAGCCTAGTTTGCCTTAGATGAAATTAGCCATAAACTATTCACCCAGCCATTCAGCCTGTATGAGACTCGCGGTTTCAGTGTTCAGGTATCAGGGGCGCTTTGCGCCGGCGGTCAAGCTTATGTGAGACTTCGCGTTGTTAACCTTGTCCCGAACCTGATTCCAAAGTCAAAACACACTGGACAAGGTTCGGGACAAGGTTCGAGACAAAGTTTTTTATGCCGCACCAGTCTCTACCTCAGGGTATCCGGTGCCTTGCGCCGGCGGTCGGGCTTGTATGAGTCCTCGCATAATCTTAAAGAGGAGAAACTGTCTGATTTCAGCCCTCGGCCTTCAGGTTTCGGCCCCCTTTCCGGACGGGGTCCACCTAATAGCGATCACCACACTAGTCGTTCGAGATCCTGAACCACTGGCCTGTTTCAGGGCATCGTAGGCGATAGCCCTTATAGTTTTTCGGCACTTGCAGGGGGAGCTTGCGGTTCGGCAGATCGACGAAAAAAATGTCGCCGCTGCGGGCGGCTGTAACTTCAGTCAACGGCATTTCCGGCAATTGCTGGTTGTCCAGCACGGGAGTTAATCCATGCTGATGGAGGAAATAGATCAGGGGTACTTGTGCCCAGAATGGTTTTATGTCCCGAGGATAGACCCCAAGCATGCCGGATTGCTCATCCAGTTCCGGACTGCATCCGAGGGCGCTGTTAGGCAGAAAAACAAGGTCGTCGGTGAAAGCATCCGCGTTGGCCACCAGTTCAGGGCATATTTCCTCCAGCAGGCAGCGGATAGAGAAAGAGGTCCTCATGATGCAGTCCACATCCAGTCCGTAAGTGCGATAGTTCGGCTGCCAGCGCCAGGGTTCGACAGGTATGTCATATCCCAGTAGATCCAGCCAGAGGTCGCATTTCGGTACAATTATGACTAAGGTTTTATCAGATTTCTCCCGGTGCTGTTTCCCAGTGTATTTTTCAATGCGGTTATTCATTTCCGTCAGCAGCACTTCCTGGCGCTGAACGCGCGATTCTTTCGAAAGCTGCGGATCCGTTTGATGTCCAAGACGTTTTCGAAAACGGCTGTCCTTGGTGGGGTCAAACAGGAAAAAAACGGTGTCCGAGTACATCAGGTGCTGAGTCCCGGGGTTTTCCACTGAATCCATCCCCGGCTCGAAATGTTCACCGGCGTTGTCGTAAACAACCAGGGTTCTGGAGACTCGGTGGCGGACGTTCTCATAGTCTGGATGATGCTCAGAAGGGCGCAAGGTGAACAAAAAGGGTTTAAGCAGGTTGACCAGCATGTTGTCCAGTCTGACCTGATTATACATTTCGCCTTGCAGTTCGGTTTTCTTTAACGCGGTTTTCCGGTCTGGATCGGATGTTAGGAACAGCGCTTCTTCGAATTCGTTCAACAATTGATTGCTGACAGCGTCCGTATCAGTAATAGTTATGGCGAACTTCTGAGCCAGTGTATTGCGAAGTTCCCACATCATCGAAGTAAGCAGGTAGGATTTGCCGCTGGCTGGGGCGCCGACCATGGAAACGAAAAGCGGCGGCATTGCGGCCAGGGTTTTGGGCAGCCGCAAATGACAGCGAGGACAGGCCACTTCCGGACAGACCCAGCCGGCGCTGTCGACAGCGTGTCCTTCCGGGGTGAATTTGGAGGGAAGGAATCTCTGCTGGGCATCCTCGCCGAGAAGAGGGTCGCCGGTTAAGTCATGATGACGGGCGATATAGAGAAAATCTTCAAGAGCGAACCGATGCCAGCAATGGGGACAGGTTATGTCCTGCTCGGTTTTTGAAAGGCCGGATGAGCGCGGAGCGATGCCGGAATCTGGTTTTTTCTCTTTTTTTCCGCTTTCTTTGGCCGACGTGTGGAGAAGTTCTTCAGACTCGATTTGGTTGTCGGTCTCAGAGGCGGTTTCTTTTTCCGCCAGGATGTTGACGGATACATTGCCCAGTATCAGTTCCGCCGGAAGGTTCAGGTCAGTTTGCTGAACTTTGCGGCCGTCATAGATCACGCCGTTCGTACTTTCCAGATCCCGCACCATTACTCCGCCTTCCCGAGAATGGGTCAGAACGGCGTGCCGATTTGAGATGGAAGGATCGTCAATAAAAATTCCGCAGGCAGGGGAGCGTCCGATAATGCAGGGCAGCCAGGGAGCCAGTTGGGTGAATTCGCCAATCTCGGGAGATTTGACTCGTACTGTTATTTGTGACTGTTCATTCATGAGAAAGGGACTTCTTTATAACCCCAGCTCCTGCTGCAGGCTTTGATCGGCCTGGCTGACGCTATCTTCCTGGTTCTCTCTGTCTTTTTGCAGGCGCTGGCGCAGTTCCTTATCCTGAAGAGCGATTATACGGGCCGCCAGCAAAGCCGCGTTTTTGGCGCCGGCGCCGCCGATGGCGGTGGTGCCAACGGGGATGCCGCCCGGCATCTGAACTGTTGCCAGAAGCGCGTCAAGTCCGTTCAGGGCGCCGCCCTGAACGGGGATGCCGATAACCGGCAGCATGGTGTGAGCGGCCACCACTCCCGCCAAATGCGCAGCCATGCCGGCGGCGGCGATGAGTACTTGAATACCCTCGGCTTCGGCATTGCCGGCGAATTCCGCAACCTTGGCCGGGGTTCGGTGAGCGGACATCACTCTGACGGCGCAGGGTATTTGCAGATCGTTCAAAGTGTCAACAGCCGGCTTAATTTTTTCCGCGTCCGACTTGCTGCCCATCAGAATTGCCACTTTAGGTTTTTCCATATTAAGTTTGTTCCTTATAGGTGTTAATGTGATTCTTACTTATAAAGTGCGGATGAATATCGATTATGGTGGAGAATTTGCTAATAATTGTTTACAAATTCCCAATCCCTAATCATTTTCATTATTAGTGTCTATCGGTTCGCTATTGTCCTGCTTCTCTTCCGCCGGATTTTCATCATCCTTGGTTTTGGTAGATGTCCGCGGTTCTTTTTCCTCCGGCGGTGCTTCTTGTTCATCTTCGGGCGGCGGGAAGCCGAGCATTTCCCGTATTTCATCGGCGGTCATGGTTTCTTTTTCCAGCAGGGATTCTCCCAGCATCTTCAGTTTGTCCAGATTGTCCTGCAGCATTTTCGTGGTTCTTTGTTCCGCCGCCAGGATGATTGTCCTGATTTCCTGGTCGATTTCCCGAGCTGTTTCTTCACTGTAATCCTCGGTTTTAGTAATATCGCGTCCAACGTATATATGTTCGGAGCGGTCACCGAAATTGAGCGGTCCGATTTTCTCACTCATTCCCCACTCGCAGACCATTCGTCGGGCGATTTCAGTGGCCTGACGCAGATCCATCGAGGCGCCGCTTGTGATATCATCGAGCAGCAGCTTTTCGGCGATTCTTCCAGCCATAAGAACTGCGATCTGATCCTCCATTTCCGCTCGGCTGGCGGTGTAGCGGTCGCGCTCCGGCAGGTTCATTGTGGCGCCGAGGTAAGCGGTTCCGCGAGGAATAATGGTGACTTTATGCACGGGGGTGGCGTTTTCACAAAGCAGTCCCGCCAGGGTATGACCGGCTTCGTGGAAGGCGGTTATACGTTTGTCGTTTTCATCCAGTTTGCGGCTGCGTCTTTCTTTTCCCCATCGGACCTTGTCGCGGGCTTCCTCAAGGTCATCCAGGTCAATTTCCTTTTTCCCCTGGCTCGCCGCTGCCAGAGCCGCCTCATTAATCAGGTTGGCCAGGTCGGCGCCGCTGAAGCCGGGAGTGCCTTTGGCGATGACGGACAGGTCAGTGTCTTCGCTCATTTTGACTTTCAGACTATGGATTTGCAGGATTCTTCTGCGTCCGTCCATGTCGGGCAGATCAATAGCCACCCGGCGGTCGAAACGACCTGGCCGCATCAGCGCCGGATCAAGGACATCCGGCCGGTTGGTGGCGGCGATGACGATTATGCCGCTGTTGGTTTCAAAGCCGTCCATTTCCGAGAGCAGGGCGTTAAGGGTCTGCTCGCGCTCATCATGACCGCCGCCGATACCTGAGAAACGAGAGCGGCCGACAGCGTCAATTTCATCAATGAAAATCAGGCATGGGGCGTTGCGTTGTCCTTCCGCGAACATATCCCGAACTCTGCTGGCTCCGACTCCGACAAACATTTCGACAAAATCGGAACCGCTGATACTGAAGAACGGCACCCCGGCTTCGCCGGCTATGGCTCTGGCCAGAAGAGTCTTGCCGGTTCCCGGCGGGCCGACCATAAGAACACCTTTGGGGATTTTGCCGCCGATGTTCTGGAAGCGTTCAGGCGCTTTCAGGAATTCCACGATCTCCGAAACTTCGTCTTTGGCTTCATTGCAGCCGGCGACATCGTCAAAGGTGACTTTTTCCTGGGTGGGGCTGATCATTTTGGCTTTACTCTTTCCGAACTGCAGCGCCCCTTTGCCGGCCGAGCGTAATTGCCGTGAAAACAGGAAGTAAAGCAGAAGCACCAGAATCAGTATCGGCAGGATGGAGATCAGAAGATTGCTCCAGATTGCGGTGACGGTTTCAGTATCGTAATCTTCCGCGTACCGGCGGATCATGCTGTCCAGCTCGTCGCTGTAGGTGACCTCCGCTTCGAAGCTGATCAGAGTCTCCGGTTCCGGTGTGTCTTTTTCGCTTTCAGGAATGTATTTTCCTTCAATGGATTGTACACTGTCGCGGCCGGCGTCGCGGATGATGATCGCTTCTTTGACGCGCCCTTCTTCAAGAATGCGTTCGAATTGTTTCTGGCTCAGGGGTTCAACTTCTTCCTTGCGTTGCTGGCCGGCCAAGTATATAACCAGCGGCAAGGCGAACAGCAGGATAAACCAGAATACGAACACTTGCAGAGGGGGGCGCGGGGGGCGAACTCCCCCTTGCCTGCCTTTGTTCTCCTTGTCAAAGGAGTCGGCCTGCTTTTTATCTCTGGAATTATCAGCTGGCTTGCGGGCGGGTTCGGATTCCTTTTGGTCATCCTGCTCGGCGAAAATTTGAAAAAACGTTTTCGACATGGTTATTACTTCAGGTTAAATCAAAACTAATAAAACCCGAACCCGCAAGGCTGTATATGAGAAATTTACAAGCGGTATTCTGGGTTTTTATAAACTGGTTTTTTTCTTGTCGGCTTGAGAGGCCCCGCGGATCAAGAAATCATTATTTAATTAATCAGTTCCAGAATTACGTAGGTTAAAGCAATTGCGACCACCAGGGCTAAGGCGATGATTACACCGATGCCGATAATTTTCGGCATTCTGCCAATACCGCGGTCCAGTTGTGAACCGGAGGACGAGGAAAAGGGAGAAAAATTACGGCTTTCAGCTATGCCGGCACTGCCGGCTGTATGTTGAACATCGATTTTTTTGCCTTCTTCGCCTTTGCGTTTAGAACTTCCTTCATCCTCTTGTTTGACCGGTGATTCATAGATGATTTCCACCGCGCCGATACGGATTATATCACTGTGCTGAAGCTGTTGAGTGCTGACTTTTTTACCGTTGACGACCGTGCCGTTGGTGCTGTTCAGGTCGGTCAGGAGGTAATCACCATTCTCCTGGCGCTCCAAAGTGCAGTGTTTAGAACTGACGGCGGCGTTCGGTATGCAGATGTCACAGGCCTCAGTCCGGCCGATTGTATGCTTGGGGCCGCTTAGAGTGAAGCTTTGGCCCTTCAGTTCCTTGGTGACGACTTTAAGTTTGGGTGATTCTTCCATGATTTAACCTAGGATATGTTTTGTTTATTTAAAGATAGCGGGACTCAATTTAATTTAATACTGTAAAGTAGGCAGTTGTTCCCGCAAGTCAAGCTGTTTCCGGTGATTCCGCAGCCAGGACTCTGGCGAAAATAAGCGGTGCGACAATGGTGGCATCGGACTCGATAACGAATTTAGGAGTGTCTATCGCCAGTTTCCCCCAGGTAATCTTTTCATTAGGCACCGCTCCCGAATAAGAGCCGTAACTGGTGGTTGAGTCACTGATCTGGCAGAAATACTCCCATTTTTTTACACCGGCCATATACAGATCCTGCTCCATCATCGGCACCACGCAGATGGGAAAATCTCCGGCGATACCGCCGCCGATCTGGAAAAAACCGCCGCCCATGCGACTGCATTCGTTTTCATACCAACGCTTGAGTTCGATCATATATTCCACGCCGGAGCGTATGGTGCTGGGATTTTCAATGCTGCCATTTATACATGAGGCGGCGAACATGTTGCCTAAAGTGCTGTCCTCCCATCCGGGCACGAAGAGAGGCAGGTCTTTTTCACTGGCGGCCGCCATCCAGCTGTCAGCGGGGTCGATCTGATAGTCGCTGTGCCAGGCTCCATCCCGCAACAGCTGATAAAGAATCTGATGTGGGAAAGCTCGTTCGTCTTTTGTTTCCAGCTCGCGGCAGCGATCCATGAACTTACGTTCAATGCGACGCATGGCCTCTTCTTCTGGAATGCAGGTGTCAGTGACCCGATTAAGCTGCCGGTCGAGCAGTTTCTGTTCATCCGCGGGCGCTAAATCCCGGTAGTTCGGCAGCCGCTCGTAATGATCATGGGCCACCAAATTATAAATATCTTCTTCCAAGTTGGCGCCAGTGCAGGATATGGCGTGAACCTTGTCCTGTCTGATCAATTCCGCCAGGGAAAGTCCCAGTTCAGCGGTGCTCATGGCTCCCGCCAGCGTTATCATCATTTTACCGCCTTGCCGCAAGTGATCTTTGTAGGCGTCAGCCGCATCAATTAAAGTGGCGGCGTTAAAATGGCGAAAGTGGCGGCCGATATAGTCGGAAACAGTTTTTTGTTGATTCGAAGAAGCCATTATAAAACGCCTCAGCAAGCCTCGAATTCGTCTTTGCCGGCGCCGCACTCTGGGCACACCCAGTCTTCTGGCAGTTCTTCAAACGGAGTGCCTGGAGCCACACCGTTATCGGGATCACCGTTTTCCGGATCGTAAATATAACCGCAGGGAATACATTCATACTTAGTCATTTGCTTGATTCCTTATCTTTTGCGCCTTGATGTCTGTGATTTTCAATAACAAGTTACTATATCTTTGAATTATGCAAACACAAGCCCTGGCGAGAGGGTATGCGAAAAGGTGTTTATGGTCTTTACACGCACGAATAATAAAACCTAGTCTCGCACTTTGTCTCGAACCTTGTCCCGAACCTTGTCCAGTGTTTTTTGACTTTGGAATTAGGTTCGGGACAAAGTTCGGGACAAGGTTAACAACGCGAAGTCTCACATAAGCTCGACCGCCGGCGCAAGGCCAGATACCCCGTAGAAGAAACAGGGAACACTAATAATGAATTTTGAATTCTGAATGTTGAGTTTCGGACAGACCAGACAGTTCCACTTCAAAATTCATCATTCAATATTCAACATTCAGAATT
>PUNB01000037.1 GCA_003552565.1 Lentisphaerota bacterium | reverse complement strand
TTCCGCCTCCCAAAGCCGCATTTGATTCTTTTCGCGCGCTTCGTCGACCCGACTGGCCAGTTCCGCCAGTTCAGTAAAATTATCATTGACCGGTGTGCCGAACACAGCCCGCGAGACCTGGCATTCCAGAGCTTCGCGGATGAGAAAATGCCCTTTGATTTCCTCCATGCGGTGGATGCGCACGCGAGTACCCTTGCGGGGAATGGTTTCCAGCAAACCTTCCGTTTCCAGCAGGATCATCGCCTCCAGTACCGGCGCCGGGCTCATGTTCAGTTCCGTCGCCACCTGTCGACGGTTAATGAACTCGCCCGGCACCAGCTCGCCGGAGAGGATCCGACGGCTGAGATTACGGTAGGCTTTATTTTTCAGTGATTCTCGCATTATCGTGGCCTCCTCCAGGGGCGACTTTCAAGTGATATATCACTTAACATAACACCCGCGCGGAGGATGGCAAGCAGTTATCGGGGGAATTTTACCACATTTGCCGGTCCAGCAGCCGGTATTGTATTGATTCCGTAATATGCATGGGCTGAATCTCTTTGGCGTTATCCAGGTCGGCCAGTGTGCGGGCCACCCGCAATATCCGGTCATAAGCGCGGGCGCTTAAATTCATTTCCTTGATGGCGTAACGCATAAGCGAGGCCGACTGCTGATCCAGGCGGCAACTTGCATCCATCTGCGCCGGAGTCATTTGAGCATTGCAGAAAACGGGGCTGTCGACAAATCGCCGGAGCTGAATTTCTCGGGCTTTCGTGACTCTTTCGGCCAGACAGCTTGATTTTTCACCTTGGCGTCTATTCATCAACTGATCTTCATGCAGGGGTGAGACATCAACATGTATATCGATGCGGTCGAGCAGCGGCCCGGATATGCGTGAACGGTAGCGCTGGATCTGGCCGTAATTGCAGCGGCATTGGCGCTGAGTGCTGCCGTGGTGCCCGCAGGGGCAGGGGTTCATGGCCGCCACCAGCATAAAGTTAGCCGGAAACGTGTAGGCGCCAGTGGCCCGCGAGATGGTCACGCGCCCGCTTTCCAAGGGTTGACGCAGCACTTCCAGAACATGGCGTTTGAATTCCGGCAGTTCATCCAGAAACAGTACCCCGTGGTGAGCCATGCTGATTTCTCCGGGGCGCGGATTGGACTGGCCGCCTAGAAGACCGGCGTCGCTGACAGTGTGATGAGGGGATCGGAATGGCCGTTCAAGAACCAGGGCGGTGTGTTCCGGCAGCAGGCCGGCGATTGAATGAACGCTGGTGACTTCCAGGGCTTCTTCAAGCGACAATGCCGGCAGGATCGAGGGCAGCCGTCGCGCCAGCATGGTTTTACCGGAACCGGGAGGTCCGATCATCATGAGGTTATGGCCTCCAGCCGCGGCCACTTCCAGCGCTCGTCGGGCCGATTCCTGCCCCTTGATGTCGGCAAAGTCCAGAGAGCTTTTTCCGGCCTGGTTGTAGAGCTGATTAATATCCACTTTCGTGGGGTTCAAAGCTTCAGTCCCGTTGAGGAATTCCACCGCTTGACTTAAATGTCTGATTCCGAAGACATTCAATCCCTGTGCCACAGCCGCTTCCTCGGCGTTAACCTCGGGAACAATTAAATTGGGAATCTGGTTACGCAGGGCATGCATTGCCATCGGCAGGGCGCCGCGGATAGGGCGGATGGAGCCATCCAGCGCCAGCTCTCCTAGAATCATGGTTTTACCTAGCGCCTGACGATCAAAACCGTTAGTGGCGGCGATCATTCCGAGAGCTATCGGCAGATCGAACGCCGCTCCCTCCTTGCGTATATCGGCGGGTGCCAGGTTGATCGTGGTGCGTCCTTCCGGCGGGTGAAAACCACTGCACGACATGGCTGACCATACCCGCTCCCGGCTTTCCCGCACGGCGGTGTCCGGCATGCCGACAATGCTGATGATGGTTTCATTGCCGAAGCCGCTGGCGTTGATCTCCACTTCCACGGTATAGGCGTCCAGCCCCTGAATGGCGGCGCTCCAAGTTTTGGTCAGCATGGCCTTTCCTTTTTACTGCTTGATTCTGGAAAATCTTTTTACATAAAATAATCTTAATTAGCATTCCGGTCTTATGGTTAATATAGTACTATAGTCATGAATTAACCCATGTAAAATCTGTTGGCTTATAAAATGTTTATGGGGGGGGGTAACTAGAGGTTATGCGGAAAGGGTTAGTGAGCCGAATTTGTGTTGCTGAAAACCTTGTCCCGAACCTTGTCCCGAACCTTGTCCAGTGTTTTTTGACTTTGGAATCAGGTTCGGGACAAGGTTAACAACGCGAAGTCTCACATAAGCTTCCGGGGCGTGACCCTGACTTAATGGACAGGAAAAACGGGGGAGAAGATCGAGTTGAAGCCTGGAACATACGATATACCTTTTCACACAACATCTAACAACAGGACTTTTCAATGCAACTTAATCTGGTGACGCGGACAATTCTGGAGCGGCTTCAGCACACTTCCGGTGATGTTTCCGGGGAAGCTTTGTGTCGTGATTTAGGCATCAGTCGGGCGGCTGTATGGAAGCATATCCAGACGTTGCGCGGGCTGGGGTATGGCATTGATTCGGCGACACAGCGGGGATATTGTCTGCGCCGGAGCGCCAACTTTCCATATCCATGGGAGATACGGCCTTTTCTGAAAACCTCTTTTTGCGGATGGCAAATTCAATATCTGCCGACGGTTGATTCCACCAATCGAGCCGCCGCTGAAGCGGCCGGAGGTGGGGCGGAAGAGGGGACATGTGTGATTGCCGACCAGCAGAGCCGGGGGCGCGGCAGAATGTGGAGGAAGTGGCATTCTCCCGCCGGGGGCAATCTCTATCTTTCTATGGTTCTTCGCCCAGCGGTGGCGCCCGTCGCGGTTTCACAGCTTTCCCTGGTGACCGCCTTGGCCGGGCGCAGGGTTTTGCAAAGTATGCTGCCGGACTCGGAAGTCAGGATAAAATGGCCGAATGACCTGTTCGTCGATGGCGGCAAAACGGCGGGGATTTTATGTGAAAGCTCCGCCGAGCTGGACCGGGTTCATCATGTGGTAATCGGTATCGGCATTAATGTCAATACCCCAAGGGAGGAGTTTTCCGGCCAAACCGATAATCCTGTCAACTCCATGCTCTCCGCCAATCACGGCCGCGAATTCAGCCGGCCCATGCTGGCGGCAGAACTTCTTAATCATTTTGAGCCTCTTTATCTGCATTGGGGGCAACGGGGTTTGGGAGAGCTGCTGGAAGAAATGGAAAGATATTCGCTCTTGGCTGGACGGGAGGTGCAAGTCACGAACGGCGAGCATATTGTCCGTGGCAGAGTGCTTGGTATTTCTCATGACGGCGGCTTGCGCCTACAGCCGAGAAAAAGTTGTGGCGAAGTCGTGGTTCACTGCGGCGACACGCGGATTTTGAGCTGGTGAATTAATAATATGGTGAGACTTGGTTACGAGCAATTCATATTGGAGCGCCCGCCTCCTCGCGGGCAATCCTAAAATGCCCGCGAGGACGCGGGCGCTCCATGCTTTTTGTGATTCACTGTCATCCCATAACTCGAAGAAATGGGATGATTTTCGCTTTTTTGTGCTCAGGAGTTCGGATTTTTCGATACCCCCAGTGAAGACTTTTGATCGGGTTGTGCTCAAATCAAGTATCGACCCTTTCCAGACGGGGGGCTAGTGTAACATCCTCTCATGATATTGCGTATAAGGAGGTATATTCTTCACTGCTGTTGAAAATTTGAAAGTCATCGGCGGCGCGGCGGTTTCCGCGGGAAGAGTTGATGTAAAGCCTTAAGTTTGAGTTATGATCATTAATTTGGAGAACTGGATTATGAAACGTCTTATTGGTTTGTCAGTTTCAGCGGTCGTCCTGGCGGTTTGCTTTAACGCTTTTCTGTTTACCGCTTCGGCCGCGCCGCCGATGCACCTTATAGAGGAAAACGCTGATTGGGTTTTTCATTTTAATCTGCAGTATTTTCGGCATTCGGAAATGGGGCGGATGGTTTTAGCTGAAATGCCGGAGGATGTTTGTCGACGAATCGAGAGCACGGGAGAAGTGATCGGTTCTGATTTACTGGAGGACGTAAACAGCGTCACTCTGTATGGTCAGGGCGGAGATCCCCAGCAGGCAGTGGCGATTTTCCAGGGCCGTTTTAACCACGAGAAACTTAAAAGTCTGTTGAGAGCGGATGCTCATTATCAGGAAACGGAACATCGTCAGTGGTCTATCCACCGTTGGCGAGGGTTTGATGAACGAACGAATTACGGCTCTTTTGCCGCTCACGACACAATCATTATATCAAATTCCCACGATTCTTTAGAACTGGGACTGGATGTATTCGGCGGTCGCGCCGGCAGCGCCGCGGGGAATCGTGATTTTGCTTCGCTATGGCGGGTTCCCGGTGACGCGATAATGGCTGTTTATGTACGGGAGCTGGGGGATCTGGCGGCTGAACATGGGCACGCCACGGTATGGCGGCAGGCGCAGGCAATGCTGCTCCATCTTTCTGAAAGACAGGGTGATCTGCATTTTTCCGGGCGCCTGGACACAGGCGATGCGGAAGCGGCGCAATTAATGGCCAATGTCGCCCAGGGCATGCGGGCGCTGGCTCGGCTCAGTCCGGAACTGGAGGAGGCGGGTCTGGCAAAAATAGCTGAAAAGATGTACATTAGCGCTGTGGACACCGAACTCGTTGTTGAGCTGGAGTATCCTTCCAGCGATTTGGCCTCATTAATTGAAGAGGCAAGGAATCAGGCGGAGTGGTGAAAACACCTTTTTTTCGATCGGCCGTTGGGAGGCTGGAACCGGTGTGGAAAAGGTTTTGTGGTCTCTACATGCACAGAAAAACTTAGGCTAGAGGGTATGCGAAAAGGGTTCGGAAACGAGATTAAGGGACGCACCCGTTTTCCCCTAATCTTTCGTCATAATCTTTCGCCTGAATCTTAATCTGTTGCTCTACCGGGACAAGCCCGGTAGGGGCATAAAAACCTTTCCGGATGGGGTCAGGCTAGGCGTTAATCCGGGCGACGATAGCGGATTACGAGTAAAGCGCCTCTCCATCGTCCACCGCTCTCGCATGCCATGCCGCAGCCTTTGGCGGAGGCGGGTCGCCCGCTATCGTCCAAGGACGGAATTGTCCGCCAGGAATCATTATTTTATAGGAAATAGGAAATTTGCCTTGCAGTCAGAGCGAACCAAAGGATATGAAGAATATTCGGATACTGAACTGGCTGCGGAGGTACGGAATAATTCTTTGCGGGCTTTCGAATGCTTGGCCGCTCGCTATCAGCGTCAGCTCTTAGGGTTTGTCAGCGCCAAAATCGCCAGTCGTGAAGATGCCGAAGAGATAGTTCAGGATACGCTGATTAAATGTTATCGCCATATTAACAAATATAATTCCCGTTATCCTTTTAAGACCTGGCTTTTCACCATTGCTCGTAACAATCTGATTTCGCGTTTGCGCCGGCGTGAAACGGTTTGCGAGCCTTTGCAGCCGCATCAAGAGGGAAGCACGGCATCGTCGCCGGACCGCGAGATAGCGGATTCCGAACTTTCCGAGTTGATATGGCGGACGGCGCATTCTCTGCCGGAGGATCAATTCACAGTCATCTGGATGAAGTACCGGGAGGATATGGACAGCCGAGAGATAAGCCGCGTGGTCGGTAAATCAAAAGTGAACGTCAGGGTGCTTTTGCATCGGGCGCGGAAAAATCTGGCTCGTGTGCTGTCGGATTTGAGCTAGACCCCGTCCGGAAAGGGGGTTATGCCCCCGCCGGGCTTGTCCCGGCGGAGCAGCAGATTGGTTTTCATAAATTTGCAGATACCCTCTCATTTCCGCGGCATGTCGGCTCGCCGACATGCCGCGGAACAAAAAAAAGGTTGAACATTCTTTTATTTGCAATCTTTCGCTCCGCCGGGACAAGCTCGGCGGGGGCGTATGAACTTTAAGTCTCCGGAGATACCTTTCCAGACGGGCTCGAGCTAATGTGTCGTCAGTCATAGTTCGCAATCTATAGTGAGGCGATAAAGATGTTTTGTAATATTTTTCAATGGATAGTCAGTCGAAATGTCAGCAGCAAAAAAGAGTTTGACTCTTTGACGAGGCTTCATCTGCGGCGTTGCTCACCGTGTCGGGAGTTTCATCAGCGGCTGCTCCGTGTGGAGGAGGCTCTACGCCAACCGCCTGAGTCTGAGATTGAGGCGGGCGAGGAATTGGAAATCGCCCGGAGGGCGGCGGCGGCTGTCCGCTTGGAAAATGAAAACGACCGGAAGAAAGGTCTGGATGATGCCGATGTTCCGCTTTGTCCCAATGTTTCGGGGTATTTCAGGTTCGCCGTGGGCGCGGCGACCTTGGTGGCGGCCGTCGGGATTGGGTATTACGCTTTACTGGACAGTTCCGAGCCGCAGCCGGCGGAGGCTGAATTGCCGGCCGATGTCGC
>PUNB01000026.1 GCA_003552565.1 Lentisphaerota bacterium | reverse complement strand
TTTCGAAGCCGGTATTCAAGGGCTTGTGGGCGGTTTCTTCGGAGTTTTACTTGGGGGCGGGATCGCTTTCGGGCAGAGTTTTATTGAGTTCGGGACATTAATGGCGTTCACTTCTGAAATGGCGGTAGAGGTTTTGCTGGCCGGCTTGTTGTCGATAGCAATTGGGATTGTCCTGGCGGCAATCGCGGCTCTCGGTCCCTCGCTGATCGCCGCCAGATTAGCGCCGATGGAAGCCATGAGAGTGGAATAGCAGGAGTGATCCTCTTGAATTGTTTCAGTTGATTTATTGTTGTACAGCAACCTGCTTAAAACAGCAGTTTCCAGAGAGGCAAAATTGAATAACCACGAAAACAACCGGAAACAACCGGAAACAGCCGATTATTTCGCCAGCCGGGCGGCCATTATTCGGACCTTGAATTTGGCGAAAATATATGGAGAAGGTGATGTCGCCACACATGCATTGCAAGGTGTGGATTGTGTCATTTATCGAGGCGAATTGATTGCGGTGATGGGGCCGTCCGGTTCTGGAAAGTCAACCTTTTTCAATATGATCGGAGCCTTGGACTCTCCATCCAAAGGACGAATTTTATTGGACGAAGTAGACGTGGCTCAACTTTCGGCCGTTGAACTGGCTTTTTTGCGATGCCGCAAGATAGGCTATATTTTCCAGGGATTCAATTTGATCCGCTATATGACTGCTCTTGAAAATGTAACCGTGCCCATGACATTCGCCGGCGTCCCCCCTGAAGCGGCCCGTAAACGAGGGCTGGAATTGTTGGACTTGGTGGGGATCGGCGACCGGTGGGAACATCGGCCGATTGAAATGTCCGGCGGACAGCAGCAGAGAGTGGCGATAGCTCGATCAATGGCCAATCAGCCCCAGATCCTGCTGGCTGACGAACCGACCGCCAACCTCGATCTGGCAACCGGTGAATCGATTCTTGGAACCTTGCAAAAGATCAATAAAGAACGGGGTGTGACTGTCATCTGCGCCACCCACGACCATCGTTTGCTGAAAATGTGTGATCGGATCATGTGGATTCGGGACGGCGCGGTCGA
Source organism: Lentisphaerota bacterium (assembly GCA_003552565.1). Classification (GTDB taxonomy): domain Bacteria; phylum Verrucomicrobiota; class Lentisphaeria; order Oligosphaerales; family PUNB01; genus PUNB01. The sequence goes on along the minus strand of PUNB01000026.1, from coordinate 5,378 downwards.
ACGGGTTGAGAAGCGGGAAAACTTGAAGATTAAAGAAGGCACAATGAAGGGGAGCCAAACATAATGTTACATAATTTTCGGCGTTCATTTCATAATACAGCCTGGACCGCGCTGATGAAGGTCGCGCTTTTCCTTCTGTTTTCGGCCGGTCTGTCTTTCCCCGCTTTCGCTGTTTCAGCGACCGAGGAAAAGGCGGTATTAGATGAAGCACAATATCGCGAAGACCTTCAATACCTGGCTTCCTTCCCGCATCGGCTGCCAGGTAGTGAATGGATGGATAAAAGCGCGGATTATATCGAAAAGCGATTGCGAGAAGCGGGGCTGGACCAGGTACTTAGACAGAAAATCAAGGTTCCCTATTTGAATGTGGATCGGTGTGAACTTGAGATCGGCGGCGAGGTCGTCGCCCTGGCGCCCATGCGGCCGAATATAACAATTCCGCCGGCAACCCCGCCGGAGGGAGTTACCGGTTCCCTGATTTATGTCGGCAGGGGAGAGATGCAGGATTACGATGAGCAGTTCCCCGAAGATTCGATCGTGCTGATTGATTATGACAGTTCCGACAATTGGCAGAAGGCTTTTTCCCTGGGGGCGAAGGCTGTGATCTTTTTAGGTGGAAGCGAGCCGGCCTCGTCTGAGCCTTTAAATGTCTCCCTGCCGATGAATCTGCTTCGTTTTTATATGGAGCGGGATAAAATTGAAGAGCTCGGTCTTGATCAGGATAAGAATCATCCTGAAGTTACTCTTCACAGCGATGTTGCCTGGGAATTTCGGGAAGATGTCAACATCGTTGCCCGAGTGCCGGGGCGGGATCCGACTCTTGACGGGACTGTGCGGGGACCGGAATCAATAGTATTTTCGGCCGCTTATGATACTTTTGGGGAGGTGCCGCACCGGACCCCCGGTGCCCGCCGGGCTGCTAACGTGGCCGCGTTACTGGGAATGGCTGATTCTTTTCAACATAATCCGCCCGCGCGCGACACCATATTCATGTTCCTGGCCAACCGCAGCTACAATCACCAAGGGGCCCGGGAAATCTATGATGCATTGAGCATGGAAATTGAACAGCACGAGAGTTTGATAAGCGAACATGATGAGGAGGCGGAAGTTATCCAGAGATCGAATGAATTGCTGGAAGAGAAAGGGCTCTTGTTCGATCGCGACGCTCCGGGCGGGGATGTTTTGCATAAGATTTTGCGGGATAAAGGACAAGCGCCCCGGGACGATATCGCTTTTGAACTGCAGAAATTGCGTATTGAGCACTCGGAGCAACGCGAAGACAAAGAAATCAAAGCCCGTGAAGAAAGGTTGGAGCGGACCCGGCTTAACTGGGACGCCCTTCGCCGCGCGCTTTACAACCGGCTTCTGAAGGAGTTTATCGAAAAACGCGAACAATACAGCGAAGGGATATTCGAAACCGCCGAATCCCGGATGTGGAACGAGGAACGGAAAGCTGAGGAGCAAAGAGATGCCCGGGAGCAGTTAGAACTCAGTGCGGATTTGCTTTCGGTCACTGAGAAGTTCCTGGAAGAACGTTTACAGGAGCTGGCTGAACTCCGGGAGGCTGATGCCGAGCGATCGGATTTGCGCCGGCATTTATTGGAAGCGGAAGATACCTCCGAAGCGATTTTACAAGACCGGGCGATTGTACTCCATGCAAGCTTCGATTTTTCGGATATCGGCTACCAGTGGGCGCCGCTTCCTGTTAGCAACTACCATCAGTTACTCAATGTGACCGCTCACCACAACCCCGGCTACTACATGCGGATACTGGCCGCTTTTCGCGAGGCTGAAAACGAATTGGACGGTCTGAACGGCCTGTCCCGGCGAGGGTTGCGGGATCCGAGATACGGGGTGACTTTCATTCCCGGTTTGATTGCCCCGGAAGGCTTGGTCGCGGGCAGGTACGGTATTTATAATGTAGCATTGGCTACCGGTTTTGATCGTCGTTTTAGGGATGGACATCCAGCTGATAATCTGGAGAATTTGAACGAGCATCGAATCCTCAAGCAAGCCCGGGAAGCCGCCCGCTTGATGCACAAGGTCGCCGACAGGCGGGAAATTTCTGTGCCCCGGATTCTTTCCGATGCAGCAGAGAGCAAGTATCCGGGGTGGCATCGCGGTCGAGCCACTGGCGAAATGGCGTCTAAACATGTCATGGGCGGTTTGGATGAAACCCGGCCCGCCCCGGGTGCATTGATGGCACTTTGGAACGGTTCTGTTGATTGGTCCAGCCTGGAAAATGCCGGTGCCATTAGTGACTTCATGCCTTTTTCCCTGGAACCCACGGATGCGAGGGGGCGGTTTCGGATTCTGGGTGCTGTCGGCGGCCAAATGATGCTGGGCGCCTTATTCAATGAAACCGGGCAGATAAATTGGATTACGAACCAGGGTAGTATTCACACGAACCTGGCGGAAACGGGCAGGCCGAATTTGATTCATGTTCCGGAGGCTCGGCCTGTGGTTGTAAACAGGTCTGTACACCGTTCGATACCGGGAACTTTCAGGATGTTAAACGGCAGAACTAACACTCCGTTCCGCCCCCAGGAAGCCTTGTGGGGCGGCTCAGGCAGCTTCTCCTTCGGTTACATAAGCGCCGCTAACGCAGGTACCACAGTCAAATTCTTCCAGCCGAATAACCTGGCGATTTTCGGCGAATTTACCGAGGAAAAGCCGCTTGGCGCGGGGCTGTCTTTTGATCAACTGCAATTTCCAATTTCAGCTAGTTCCTTTACCTATCGGGACTTGTGGCAGATTAACGAACACCGGATGCGGCTTTTACGCACCCGCGGCGTCTCGCGGGTTGATCTGGAAACCTTGCATAATGCTGCTATGACTGCCAGGATACAGGCCGAAGAGGAGGATGGCATTGCCGCTGCATACGCCCAAAAACAAAGCAGCGCCTCAATTTCACAACGGATTTACAGACCGCTTTTAAATGCCTTGAACGATTTGGTTGTCGCAATTGTTCTGCTTTTGCTGTTAACTATCCCGTTCGCCTTTGCGATGGAGCGATTAGCAATAGGCGCCACCTCTATATACGGGCGGATAAACGGCTTTGTAATCATGTTTTTCATCACCTTTATTTTACTGTACTGGATGCATCCGGGATTCGCCGTCTCATCTACACCTATTATCATTTTCCTGGCTTTTGTCATTCTGCTGTTATCTTCTTTGGTAATATATATCTTACTGCGTAAGTTCGACTCGGAACTCAAGGCGCTGCAGGGGCAGAGTTTGAGTATGCACAACGTCCAAGTATCGCGGACCGGAACGATGCTGGCGGCGATAAACATGGGGATGTCCACCATGCGACGCCGGCCGACTCGGACCATCCTCAGCACAATAACCGTGGTGATTCTTACTTTCACTATTCTTTGTTTCGCTTCTTTTACCCAACAGCTTGGGGTTCGCACAACTTACGAAAGACCTATAGGCGAGGAGATGCCGGTCAATATCCACGTTCGGAATACAGATTATTCTGAATTGCCGATCGGAGTTCTTGATTTGCTGCGCCAGCACGCGGGTGAAGACGGTTTACTTGCGGAGCATTGGTGGTTTACCGAGGAGGAAGGGCAGCGGTTGATAGTGGCCAATCCGCACACTGACAATGCTGTAGAGATGGATGCGGCAATGGGGATAAACCCGGACGAATTGGATCGCTGGCCGGCTTTCAATGATTGCCTGGAAGACAATTCAGAACAAGACGAGGCTAAAACGCAAAATCCGGGGAGCAAGGGTGTTTATTTACCGGCGAGGATAATCCGAATACTGGATCTGGAAGCGGGCGATGATTTCCTGCTGCACGGGCAATCTGTGACTTTGGCCGGAGCTTTGAACACTGCCAACCTTCAGAGACTGCGAAATATTGACAATCATCCGGTGGTGCCGGTTGATTTTGTGGAATTAGATGAGGAACTCATGCAGGATGATGAGGATGATGAGGATGATGAAATAATTATCGACGAGGCGGCCGTTCAACGCAGTTTCACCCGCGTTTCTCCCTCTGGTATTATCATCAGTTCGACCGATCTGGTCAAAGATCTGGGTGGAAAACTTCATTTTGCAAACTTATATCCAGGGGAGGATATGGATATTACCTTCAAGGCGGAAGAAATCGCCAGAGAACTTTCCATGCCGGTCTGGGCGGCTGGTGAAAAGGGAGTTGAACGAATGATGCTGACTTACCTGTTCCAGTTGGCCGGAGGCTTCGCCTTGGGGGTGCCTTTGCTGCTTGGAGGGTTTATTATCTTCGGCACTCTCCTCGGCTCGATCAGTGACCGTGAAAGGGAAATATTCACCTTCTCGGCTCTCGGCCTGTCGCCTGGGCATGTAGGGACACTTTTCTTCGCCGAGGCCGCTGTATACGCGGTGGTCGGAGGTATGGGCGGCCAGCTTTTAGCTCAGACAACGGCGCTTATCGCTTCCGCCTTGGCGGAACGCGATATTATTGAACCGGTTTCCATAAACTTTTCTTCCACTAATTCATTGTTCGCCGTCGGAGTGGTTATGCTGGTGGTGCTTATTTCGGCCGTTTATCCCGCTGTTTATGCTTCCCGGAGCGCCAACCCCGGCCTGGCCCGAACCTGGCGCCTGCCAAATCCGGAAGGAGATAAGCTTGATATAACCTTTCCTTTCACTGTTTCCGCCTACGACATTACCGGGGTTGTCAGTTTTCTGGCCGAACATTTTCGCTCTCATGACGATGCCGGACTGGGAAGCTTCGCCGCGTCCGAGGTCGCTATTACAAGAAACGCTGAAGGCAACCTTGAGCTGTCGGCAAACCTGGCACTGGCTCCTTTCGACCTTGGGGTGACCCAGCATTTCGTCCTTACCGCGGTTCCTTCCGATATCGAGGGTGTCGACCAAGTGGTGCTGCATATTAACCGGTTGAGCGGCACCAGAAACGACTGGTTCCGAAACAACAAGGTTTTTATTCGCGATTTACGGCGGCAGTTTTTGGTTTGGCGTACTTTGGACGAGGGAGCGGTGGAAAATTACCGAATGGAAACCTTGCAAACTTTGGGAGAAGAAGCTCCATCAGAGGATATGGATATTTGAGCTCCCATTTTGAATCTGTCTCTGGATAAATAGATTTTGCGCTTGGTTATGATTTAACTGTTAGGGCAGACGACTGCTTTTTGTTGGGCAGGCCTCTGTTGATTAAGAACTGGGAGAGTATGAAAGAATGGGTCTTTTTAACAAAATTATAGGCGGCAGGAATCAGAAAGCCCGAAACGGGAACCACGGAAAGCAGGAATCATTTGATAAGGAGCTGGAACTGTTTCGGCAGCAAATGATCCCGCCGAGCGAGTTTAAAGACGGCTTTTCCTGGAGCTCAGTGATGGGTGCCATATTTATCGGTGCCGTGATGGTTC
>PUNB01000056.1 GCA_003552565.1 Lentisphaerota bacterium | reverse complement strand
TTCTGGCGGTTGTGAAGTTCTTCTTCAGATATTACTTTATCAATGTTCTCGACCGCTCGGTTATCCGGATTGGCGACGAAGAAGAGCCCTCTATTAATAAGACAGGAAATGCAGATGCAGGACAGGTATGATGTGATAGTTATCGGCGGCGGCCTGGCGGGTATGACCGCCGCCAACCATTTAGCCCGCAACGGCTGTTCAGTACTGCTGGCGGAGCAGCATTCGCAGCTGGGAGGACTGGCGGCTTTTTTCCAGCGTAAAAGTCATGTGCTGGATGTGGCTCTGCACGGTTTCCCAGCGGGGATGAAGAAAAGCTTTCGTAAGTACTGGGGCAAGGAATTCGCGGATAGGATTGAACAGGTGCAATCCATTCGTTTTGATAATCCGCAGTTCCAGCTCAGCACGGTTTTTGACAAACCGGACTTTCAGAAGATTCTTCAGGAAAAGTTCTCCATTGAGCAAGAGACCGTAAATAATTTTTTCAATGCTTTGGCCGGGATGAATTACTATGAGGATAGGAAAGAGAACGTAAGGCAATTGTTTGAGCGGTTTTTCCCCGGCCGCGAGGATGTCTGGAGGTTGCTGATGGAGCCGATTACTTACGCCAACGGTTCGACTTTGGATGAGCCGGCGGTCAGTTACGGAATTGTCTTCAGCAATTTTATGAACAAGGGCGTATTCACTTTCCGCGGCGGCACTGAATGTTTGATTCAGATGATGGAGGAAAGCTTGAGAAGCAGTGGTGTCGATGTTGAAAAGAACGCCCTGGCGGAGAAAATTACGATAGAGAATGGCAGGACCGCTGGAGCGGTGATTAACGGTCGGGAAATCGCCGCCGACATGGTATTATCCAATGGTAATCTGTTGAGAACCGCTCGCGACCTGGTTGGGCTGGAACATTTTGATCCCGCTTTCAGTCAAGGAATTAAAGAATTGAGGATGAGCAACAGCAGTGCGCAGGTTTATATCGGTATCAAGCCCGGCGAAAAACTGGATTATATTGGTGACTTGCTATTCTCCTCTACTCATCCGGTCTTCGATGCCGACGCGATAACGGCAAAAGAGGTCTCAAGCCGGACCTACTCGGTTTACTATCCTTCTATGCGCCCGGGAACCGACCAGTACACCGTCGTTGCTTCGATGAATGCTCGCTACGAAGACTGGGCCGGGCTTGATCGGAAAACCTATCGCCGCCACAAGCGACAGCTGATCGAAGATACTCTGGATGCTTTTGAAAAATACGTTCCGAACATCCGCAAGATTTGCGATTACACGGAGGCCGCCACACCGTGGACATTCAAGCGATATACCCTGCATGAAAATGGCGCCTCCTTCGGAACCAAGTTCGAGGGGCTTGATTACAGTGCCGGTCTGCCGAAACAGATCAACGGACTTTATCATGCAGGTTCGGTGGGAATTATTATGTCCGGCTGGCTGGGAGCGGTGAATTACGGGGTGATTGTCGCGAATGAAATGTTGAAAAATAAACAATAGGAAATGACAAACATGACAAAACCGGATTTTTCAAAAAGTTCTGACGGCCTGGTGGCCGCGATTGCTCAGGATTGGCGTGATGGACAGGTGCTGATGATCGCCTGGATGAACGAAGAGGCCTGGGAGCATACCTTGCGAACCGGTAACGCCACGTACTGGTCGCGTTCGCGCCAAAAGCTTTGGGAAAAGGGGGAAAGCTCCGGCAATGTGCAGAAGATTAAGGATATTTATCTCGATTGTGATGGTGACGCGGTGCTGTTGCAGGTGGAGCAGATTGGCGGCGCGGCTTGTCACGAAGGTTATCGTTCCTGTTTTTTCCGACGCTTGACCGAGCAGGGAGAGCTGCAGGTGAAGGGAGAACGGGTTTTTGATCCGGATAAGGTTTACAAATGAAAACATCACTTAATCCTTTTAAGCGTGGATTCCCGTGGCTGCTGCTATTGTCGCTGGCGATGACCCTGGCGGCGGGTGCCGAGGAAAAGAACGACGTCCGGCGGGATGATTTTGTGGAGTCGGAAGGCGACCAGCCTGTGGTGTATGTGCTGCCGCTCGACGGGCAGATTGATCAGGGGCTGATGATTCTTTTCCGTCGAGCTTTCCGGGAAATCGAAGAGGTGCGTCCGGATTTGTTGATCATCGAAATAGACACGCCTGGAGGACGTCTTCTGGAGACTGAAGAAATAATCGCCTGGATGCGGGCAGCCGAGGTGCCGATCGCCGCCTTCGTCAATACGCATGCGCAGAGTGCCGGAGCGATTGTCAGCTTCGGATCGGATCGCATTTTTATGGCGCCCGGCAGCCGGATCGGCAGTGCTCTGCCGGTGATAATGGGGCCTGGAGGCGCCACCGGAATGCCTGATAATGTCTATGAAAAAATTATCTCAGATACCCGCGCCATGGTTCGCGGCATCGCCCGGGAAAAAGGCCATTGGGAAGATATAGCAGTGGCCATGGTCGATCCCGATTATGAGGTTAAGGTTAATGATCACGTGATATCCGAGGCGGGAAAATTATTGAACCTGACTGCCGAAGAGGCGGTGGAGATTATTCCGCCTCGGGACAAACCGGTGCTGGCGGAAGCGATTACCGATGATCTGGAGTCTTTGCTTGAGTATTTAGGTCTGGAAGATGCTCAGGTTGTGCATGTTGAGCCATTGCCTGCCGAATCTTTGGCGCGCTGGATTATTATGATCGGGCCGCTGCTGTTCGCCCTCGGGATTCTGGGTGTTTACATGGAGTTCAGAACCCCGGGTATCGGGATTCCCGGCCTGGCCGGCGCGGTCTGCCTGCTGATCTATTTTTTCGGCCATCATGTCGGCGGCCTGGCCGGTATTGAAGATTTGGCGCTCCTGCTTATTGGCCTGGTGCTTATCGGCTTGGAAATCTTTGTTATTCCCGGTTTCGGCGTGGCCGGTGTCCTGGGGATGATATCGGTGCTGGCTGGTCTGGTGCTCAGCTTGATCCCCAGAATCCCTTCGCTGCCGGAGGAACTGCCTGATATTTCCAGTCCGAGCATGATTGATTATCTGCCGATGATATCTCTGCGACTGCTGCTGATTGTTGCTTTCACCGGCCTTGGAGCCTGGCTTCTTTCCAGACTGCTGCCGAAAACACCTTTCTATAACAAACTGGTGCTGCAGGCAAGCCTGGAAAGCGGCACCGGCGAAGATAAACAGGCGGCCAGCGCCAAACATGATTACATCGGCATGGAAGGGGTAGCCTTGACAGCGCTGCGCCCCGCCGGTACCGCGGTTTTCGGTGAGCGTCGCCTGGATGTGGTCAGCAGCGGAGAAATGATAGAGCGCAATGATCCGGTCAGAGTGATTAAAGTCGAAGGCAACCGGATTGTTGTGGAAAAGTCGTCTTAGCCTGATCCATGTGGCATCAAGCACATTGCGCGGGGACAGGGCTTATATGAAACACCGGCCTACTAAGCGGTTGACGTTAATCCGCCTCAGGCGGAACGAGAACGGATGACGAGTCTCACAATCGTTCACCTTTCTCGCATGCCATGCCGTAGCCTTTGGCGGAGGCAGGTCGCCGATCTCGTTCACCGCTGTTTCTATTCCGGGGTATCAGGTACATCACGCCGGCGTTTAAGATGGTGGCCGGAGCTTCCAGCTCCGGATTGTCCGGCGCATCGCGCCGGCGGTCGGGCTTATGTGAGACTTCGTCTCGGTAATCGGTTATCAGTCATCCGAATGCCGTAATCGTACACGTACTCGTACACTCAAATCTTCGGGGTCGGAAATAATGACGATTAGCGTGTACGAGTACGTGTAAAAGTACGTAGAGCCTCTCCCTCAGGGTATCCGGCGCACCGCGCCGACGGTTCTGATGGTGGCCGGAGCTTCCAGCTCCGGATACTTCTTTGCTGACTTCGTGACTTGCTGACTCCATGACCCTCCGCGAAAAGGTGTCGGAAACGAGATTAAGGCGAAAGATCAGGGCAAAAGATTAAGGGGCGCACCCGTTTTTCCCTAATCTTTCGCTTTAATCCAATTGGCCGTGGAACGCACAGCAACTTTCGAGCTTGTGAGCTCCACAAAACCCTTTTCGCATAACCTCTAGGTTGACCCCGTCCGGAAAGGTGTTTGTGCCCCTGTCGGGCTTGTCCCGGCAGAGCAACAGATTAAGATTCGGGGCTTCATACGCAAGCTCTCATTTTGTTTTTTCAATCTGTCGCTCTGCCGGGACAAGCCCGACAGGGGCGTTCAGCTCAAAAACTTTCAACGACCCTTTTCGCATGGGGTCTAGGTTGGGTTGATTCGGTCAGGAAGTCAAATAAACAATCGTCCGGCGGAATGTTCGATGCCCCCCGCCTGCTCGTCAGGCGGGTGAATATGTTCATTGTTGTTTTTGATTTTACAAAATTATTTGCAAAAAATAAAACCAAAGCTATGGTAAAATTCTTGTTCGGGCGAGAGAGCTTCAGCTGGTTCTTTTGCGCCCCATTAAAGTTGTAATTAATTGTTTAATGCTTAAGGAGTTAGTGCATGGCTGTCGTAAATCTTAATAATGTACAGAAATACTACCCCGCCTCCGGAATCAAAGCGGTAACCGATTTCAACATGGAGATTAAGGATGGCGAGTTTGTCGCTCTTGTCGGTCCTTCCGGTTGCGGCAAATCAACCACTTTACGTATGGTGGCCGGACTTGAAGATATCACTGAAGGTGAAGTCAAAATTGACGGCAAGGTGGTTAACAACCTGGCGCCGAAAAACCGTGATATCGCCATGGTCTTCCAGAGCTACGCTCTTTATCCGCACATGACGGTCTATGACAACATGGCTTTTGGTCTCAAGCTTCGGCGTTACAGCAAAGAAGAAATCCGCAAACGGGTTTATGAAGCGGCGGACATTCTCGGTATCCGGGAGTTGGTTGACCGGCGGCCCAAGCAGCTTTCCGGCGGGCAGCGTCAGCGGGTGGCCGTCGGCCGGGCGATTGTTCGTCAACCGAAGGTTTTTCTATTTGATGAACCATTGTCCAACCTGGACGCCAAGATGCGGGTGCAGATGCGGGTGGAAATCAGCCAGCTGCACAGCCGCCTGCAAACCACGATGATCTATGTTACCCATGACCAGGTGGAAGCGATGACCATGGGTGATCGGATCGTGGTCATGCGGGACGGTTTCATTCAGCAGATCGATTCACCGACCCAACTCTATGACTTCCCGGCCAACAAATACGTGGCCAGCTTTATCGGCACTCCGCCGATGAATTTCTTTGAAGGCCGGATTGAGGCCGAAGGGGAATCCATGGAGTTTAAATCCGAATCATTCACGGTCTCGATTCCGGCTCATTGGCAGGATGACCTGCGGGAATACACCGGGAAGGCAATAACCTTCGGAATTCGTCCGGAGGATCTGAGGCTGAAGGGCGGCGAAGGTTCCACGGGTGACGCGCCTCTCATTCCGGCGAAAATCGACCTGGTGGAACCGATGGGGTCGGAGACATATCTTTATCTGACCACCGGCGAAACTTCTTTCATCGCCAGGGTCGAGTCACACACCAAGTGTAAAATTGATGACCAGCTGGAACTGGAAGTGGACATGAACAAGGCGCACTTTTTCAATCAGGAAACGGAAGAGGCGGTGTCCATCCAGCAGCGTAATCAGTAAGCATGAAAATACGTCTGATTCGCGGGGGCGGTTTTTTCCGTCCCCCTTTTTTTTCAGAAGAGACGGATACCGACATCGTGGTGATCTGTCTCCAGGGCGATTGTGAATACGCCTTGCCGCCAGTCTATGATTCCAGCCCCTTGCCGCCTTGCCATTCAGTTTTCTTCTCTGAGCCGCGATTCACTCTTGACTGCGGCGATGACTCGATCGTAATTCTGTCCACCATTGACAACAGCCTCCATCCGGCACCGCCGACACAAAGTCCGATTCTGCTTGATGAATTGAGTGTCAATGTTCTTTTCGATGTGTTTGTTGCGAATCACCGCTCCGAGAAGCACCAGCGCAGTGCTTTGGACTTCATCTGCCATCAGATTATTCCCGCAGCGGCAAAAGATGAGTATGACAAGCAGGCACCCGCGCCATTGTCGGCGGCGGTGGAGGATTACTTAAGCCGGTGTCTGGATGAGCCGCTTTCTCTCGCCGATCTGGCTGAAGAGTTTGACTGTTCCTCCGCTTTTCTCACCCGCCAATTACGTCAGGCGGGCAAGCCGTCACCGCTGCGGCTGCTGGGGGAATTACGCCTGCGGGAAGCCAGGAAATTGCTGCAGCAGAATGATCTGTCGGTGACTCATATTGCGGCCCGGGTGGGCTACAGCGATCTCGCCGCTTTCAGTCACTTTTTTAAAAAACACACCGGTATGTCCCCGACCGAATACCGGCGCAACCTTAATTGGCTTGTATGAAACACAATTCTTGTATGAAACACAATTCTGAATGTTGAATATTGAATGATGAATTTTGATGTGGAACTGTCTGGTCTGTCCGAAACTCAACATTCAGAATTCAGAATTCAAAATTCATTATTAGTGTTCC
>PUNB01000146.1 GCA_003552565.1 Lentisphaerota bacterium | reverse complement strand
GATATGAAATCAGATTTACGGCCAAGTGGTCAGGCAGGCTGCGGCCGCTCCATTTTTTTTGTGACTTTTTGTGTCATGACCACTTTCGGATTTATTCCCGAGCATGTATTCATAAATACATTGGACAAGTGGTCAGATACATTTTTTGTGGCTATCAAACCCGGTGTCTCACATAAGCCGCCTGATTTGCAAAGATGTTGCGTTTCTTGATTTCGTGATTTGCAAGTTTATATTAACCAACTCCGCTCCGCTGAACTGAAGTATCTTTTTGCCGAGCGAATTATGAATTGACGATTGAATTTTCAAGGAGCTGTAAAAAAAATGAAAAAAGAAGTACATCCAGAGTATGTTGAAGGCACGGTGAAATGCGCCTGCGGCAGTGAATTCAAGGTTCTGACCATGAAAAAAGAGAGTTCAGTGGATATCTGTTCCACTTGTCATCCCTTTTTCACTGGTAAACAGAAACTGGTTGACACCGAAGGCCGTGTTGAAAGGTTCCGCCGTCGTTACAACTTAGCTCGCAAATGAACCTTGAGCCCTATATAAAACAGGCCGAGCAGCGGCGTCAGAAGGTTGAAAAAGAAATTTCCGATTTCGATTTTTCTGCTTCCGGCAATGACGGCCTGAATAATTATCAGAACCTGAACCGTGAGTATCAGCGCTTAAACGAGCTGCTGAAACTCTGGGGGGAACTGGAGCGAGTGAGTCGGCAGCTGGAGGAGAACCGGCAGCTTCTGAATCAGGAAGAAGAAGATGACATGCTGTCCATGGTTCAGGCCGAGCTGGAGTCGCTGGAAAAGGAATACCATCGGCTTCAGCGACAGGTGAAAACCCTCATACTTCCACCCGCGTCCAACGAAGACCGCAACAGCATTGTTGAAATCCGGCCGGCCGCCGGCGGCGACGAAGCCGGTCTGTTCGCAAATGATCTTTTCCGTATGTATTCCCGTTTCGCTGAATCCAAAGGCTGGAAGCTGGAGGTGCTGGAATTAATCGAAAACGCTGTCGGCGGTCTGAAAACGGCGGTGTTTTCATTGCAAGGGGAGCAGGTCTACCGTTACATGGGTTTTGAAAGCGGTGTGCATCGGGTGCAGAGGGTGCCGGAGACGGAAACCAGTGGACGCATACACACTTCCACGGTCACCGTGGCCGTGCTGCCGGAAGCCAGGGAAGTTGATGTACAAATTAAGAATGAAGACCTGCGCATAGATGTGTTTCGCGCCTCCGGCCCCGGCGGGCAGTCCGTCAACACCACTGATTCAGCCGTCCGCGTTACCCATCTTCCCACGGGTATTACGGTTTCTTCTCAGAATGAAAAATCCCAGCATCGGAATAAAAACACGGCTATGCGTATACTGCGTTCTCGTTTGCTGGAAAAGAAACAGGCGGAAGAAGCTGAAAAGAGCGCGGCTCAGCGCCGCTCCCAGGTGGGAACCGGAGACCGCAGTGAAAGAATCCGCACTTATAATTTCCCCCAGAGTCGATTGACCGACCATCGCTACGGCATCACTCGGCACGATCTGCATCTGATCCTGGAAGGCCAGCTTGGAGAGCTGCTGGAAGAATTGATTTCCTGTGATGTTGAACAAAGACTGAAAGAGGAACTGGAGTCCGGACCTTGAACCAAAAGAAAACAATGTCTTCGGACTCCGGCTGGCTGGCTCTGGTGGCCACGCCGATAGGCAATCTTGAAGACATTACTTACCGCGCCGTCCGCACTCTTCGGGATGCTGATCTGGTCGCCGCCGAAGATACCCGGCGAGCCCGCCGCCTGCTTCAGCACTATGATATAAACACTGCCGCAACTTCTTACCACGCTCATAATGAACATCAGAAAACGGCTTCTTTGATTGCGCAAGTCGAGAATGGACGTAAAATAGCCGTTCTTTCAGATGCCGGCATGCCGGCCGTTTCAGATCCCGGATTCTTGATTGTCCGCACCGCCGTTGAACACGGTATTGAGCCGACAATTGTGCCGGGAGCCTCGGCACTGACTTTCGCTGTCGCGGCGGCCGGCGTGCCGGTGGATAAATTCTGTTTCGCTGGTTATCCGCCTGTTAAAGCCGGGAAAAGGAAACGTTTTCTTGAGGAGCTGCCGCTGTCGAATTATACCAGTGTTTTATTTGAAGGCCCGCATCGGATTCCGCGTCTGCTGCAGGAAATCAGTGATATTATCGGTCCGCAAACCCGTCTGTGCCTGATCCGCGAAGCCACTAAGATACACGAGCAGATCCAGCGTTCCAATGCCGAGCTGTTGGCCGCCGACTATGCCGGGCGGAAATGCAGAGGTGAGTTTACGGTGATCATCAGTCGATGAATAAACGGGAATTACTCTCTTTACTTGATCATTTGGAGGTCAAGCCGAGCCGCCGGATGGGGCAGAATTTTCTGGTCGATGACAACCTGCGCCGGGCTATTCTGCGTGACTTCGAACCGCGAAGAGGTGAAAGAGTACTGGAGATCGGTCCCGGCACCGGGGAGCTTACGGAAGGATTGCTGGCGGCCGGATGTATGGTGACCGCTGTGGAGATGGACCGTCGCCTGTGCGGCTGGCTGCGGCGGAAATTCGCTGACAACCCCAGTCTGCGGCTGGTGCAAGGCGATGCTTGTAATCTTGATTATGTTTCTTTGCTGGGCGTTCAGGATTATCGCTGTCTAGCTAATCTGCCGTACGCCATCACCACGCCCTGGATAATGCGCATGCTTCGCTTGAAGAATCCGCCTCGATCCATGGACCTGCTGATCCAGAAAGAACTGGCGGAGCGTCTGGTCGCCGCGCCTTCAACCAAGCAATACGGTGGACTGACCGCGGCGCTCAGTCTGCTTTATCAGACCGAGCTGCGTCGCCGGGTGCCGCCGGAAGTTTTTTATCCGCCTCCCGAGGTGGCCTCCGCCTGTGTGCGGCTGCGTTACGCGCCTTTGCTGGAGAAGCCTGATGATATCGAAGGAACGAATTACGTTTTCGCCTTGATACGTTGTTCTTTTTCTCAGCGGCGCAAACAACTGGCCAAACTGCTGGCGCCGACCTTCGTCGAATCGGCCGCCGCCGCCGCGGAAGCATTGAGCCGTATAGGCGTTTCGCCATCCGCGCGAGCGGAGGAATTAAGCCCTCATGATTTTCTGGATCTGGCGAAGGAGATTTCAACGAAAAATTCATCATGATTAACACTTTGGCATTTTTGTCGGTTAAGTGTATCCGAGCAAGAGTGGCGGTTAAGCGGATCGGGTAAAAGTGGCAGGGAAAAGCGCAAGTCCGCGGAAAAGGAGGGGACTAAGAAAAAAAGAGTTTAGTGAAAGTCCAGGCAGTCTGAAACCAGAAATCTGAAACCAAGCTGTTACCCATTCATTTTGATAAAGAGTCACAAAATAAGGTATTGCCGCCATGAAATTATCCACCAAAATACGTTACGGTCTGAGGGCGATCCTGCAGATATCCATAGACGGCGAGAGCGAGCCGATCATGGCTCGTGCCATAGCTGACAAACAGGGAGTCTCAGAAGCCTATATTGACCAGCTGTTAATACCTTTGCGGACCAACGGGTTGATCCGCAGTTTCCGGGGACGGCGCGGGGGGTATCAAATGGCGGTTGATCCGCGCAAACTGACGGTGCTGGAAATTGTCGAGGCACTGGATGGCAAACTGACGATAATTGACTGTCTGGAGAAGGAAAACTGTGACCGGCTGCCCGGCTGCGCCGCCAGAACGGTCTGGGAGGAAGCCAATAATTCCCTGCGAAAAACACTTGCTTCAACCACCCTTGAAGATCTGCGGCAGAAAGAAATGGAAAATATCCGCCCTCCGGACTTTGTTATTTGAGAGGGGGGGATTGAGTGCCGGGAAAAATATAGCGAAAAAGTAACAGGGGACATTTTTAACCACAGATGGACACTGATGGTAACACTGATGGGAGAACAAGGCATTTGAACAGAAGATCGCAAAGATCACGAAGGGGAGACAAGAAGAATGGATTGGGGATTGCTTCTGAAGCAATACATTTATCGAGCTATTTAGCTTGTAAGCAGCTACAACTTTAAGCGTCAGGTTATTCTTCATCGTTTATCGGCAGGATATGATCATCGACGGAGGGGAGTGAAATATCTTTTTCTCATGGAGTCTGTGCTCCGTTTTAATGGTGTTTCCCGGAATCGAGTTTTGTTTTATTGCCGGCGGTCAGTATTATGATTGCCGCCAGCAGTAAACTGGCACCGAGCAGTTCAAGTGATTCTTCGACGACAAAGTCCATAAACCAGAATCCCAGCGGATCGCTGAAATAAATCATTGATTCCCCGGACCATTCCAATTCCTGGCTGCCGGCAATGAATTCGATTAATCTGGTTCCCGCTCGCGCGTACCAGTCATTCCAGTTACGGGTTACAGAACCAATTGAAGCGATCGCGTAAATGCAATAGCCGGCGCTCAGATATATTTTTCCTCGTAATTCGTATGCTCGGCCCCGCAGAATAAAGAAGAACGGCGTTATCATCATAAAGCCGAGCAAGGCATAGAATGCAATTTCGACCAGCGAACGAGTGAAGCTTCGTCGCCATTCAATGGTGTTGGTGTTAACCGCCAGCAGATTGCCGATTATATCCGATAGTTCATGACGTAAATTTATACTGTCCTCAAGAAACATCAGGAGAATGGCGATAGAAAAAATTATCCATATCCAGGGAGGTCGGGGATTAACGCGGTGTTTTTGCCGTGTAAACAAGGTCAAAACCAGGAAGGCAACGGCAAGGCATAGCCATTGCAGGATTTCAGTTATTGACCCTTCGGAAAAGAAATGCAGCCAGAACAGCACAGGTTCTTCATAGCCGATTCGGTTTAACCAGTCTTTGACACCGAAAAGGTTTATTCCCAGAAAGTCAATCAGATAGGTCAGGACAAGCATGACCGCTAAATAAGCAGTTCCTAAGCTTATTGTTAAAGCGGCGAGTCTGGTGCGGGAAATTAGCATCCTGGACTTGTTTAACACTTTATTTGTCCTCGTGAATTTAACAAAGCAGGATCATCATCAACTTGCCGGATGGCTGCTCAAATCGCAATTGTCCACTCCCGGCTGACGTTGTGAAAATTATTCTTCAGTGCGATTTAACAAAAAAACCCGGAATCTGAAACCAGATTCCGGGTTTGTTGATAGGAAATTTCATGTTGTAAACATGAAATTTTGCTTAGCCTTCGCCGGGGAGGACGTGGTCGTCATTGGTATCAACAGTCGGGCATACTACCCGTTCCGAGGGTTCTTCCTGGTCCGCAATCGAATATACTTCATCATCCGATGCCGGGCAAGTTGGCGCAGCGGTACCGTCAATGTACTCTATTACCTCATGGCCGGCTTCGACATCGCCGGCAGTTGGGAAAGTACCTTCTTCAATCATATATTGCTGAACGCCGCTGTCAATCTGCCGCATATTGTTGATGCAGGCATTCCTCTGGGCGTTTTCCCGAGCCCGGATAAAGCTCGGGATGGCGATTGCGGCGAGCAATCCGATGATGGCGACCACGATCATGATTTCTACGAGGGTGAAATGTTTCTTTCTCATTGTTCTTTCTCCTTAACTTAAGTTAATTTTCCCTCCGCCTATCACCTGATTGGACAGAGGACTTTTTTCTTGCCCCGCGAACCTTTTCGCGCCGGCACTTTATGATATAGCAGTTGCTATGCCATACTCCTGGCGGTCGTCTTGGGAATCCTTTATTGAAACGGTTTATTTTTATTGTAAGTCGCACAACCGAAAGGTTCTATGTACACATAAATCATTTTTACCGGTTTATACGGCGATATTTTATGTGATCTGAAGTGTTTCAAAAGTGAAACACTCGGAGTCGCGGTGTTGCTGTGGTGTTACAGTTGAAGCCACGTGATTCGCTGGCGCTTAAAAAAACGAACGGCGGAAAAAGAGTCGGGCAGTGTTTCACTATTCATCGTTTGCGATTTTGTGCTGATCGTCAATCTTTTTCATATGTTGTGTCGCAGCCTTGGCGGAGGTAGGTCGGCCGCTATCGTTTTCTGATGTTTCCGCCTTGGGGCATGTGGTCTATCGCGCCGGGGGCAATACTTATGTGAGACTTCGTCTCGGTGATCGGTTATCAGTCATCCGAGTACCGTACTCGTACACGTACTCGTACACTCAAATCTTCGGGGTCAGAAATAATGACGATTAGCGTGTACGAGTACGTGTAAAAGTACGTTGAGTCTCACCCTCGGGGTATGTGTCGCACCGCGCCGTCGGTCAAGCTTATGTGAGACTTCGCGTTGTTAACCTTGTCCCGAACTTTGCCGACATCCCTGAAACCCGAAACCTGACACCAGAAATCATTCATCAAGTCTCTCCCTCAGGGTATCTGGCGCTTTGCACCGGCGGTCGGGCTTATGTGAGACTTCGTCTTTTTATAGCCACGAAAAATGTATCTGACCACTTGTCCAATGTATTTATGAATACATGCTCGGGAATAAATCCGAAAGTGGTCATGACACAAAAAGTCACAAAAAATGGAGCG
>PUNB01000212.1 GCA_003552565.1 Lentisphaerota bacterium | reverse complement strand
TGATTGATATTTTCCATGAAGCCGGCTGTTTACCTCCCGCCCCTCCCTCCTGCGCCGCCTGTCTTGGAGGGCCGGAGGACACCTTCGGCCGCTGCAACAACAGCGAGGTGTGCATCAGCACCACCAACCGCAACTTCGTCGGCCGGATGGGCTCCAAAACCGCCTCTGTCATATTGGCCTCGCCAATGACCGCCGCGGCATCGGCTCTCACTGGTTATGTAACGGATCCGCGGGAAACAGGATGAACACTTATGTCTGATACAATAATATACTGGTTTTCCGGCACCGGCAATTCACTGCACACCGCCCGCTCCATCGCCGAAGGACTGAAGGGCAAGACGGAAATGATTTCCATCGCCGATGCCATGCGCTCAAAAGATCCATTGAAAAGCGCTCCCCGGATGGGGCTGGTGTTCCCCATATACGGGTGCGGCCCGCCGCTGATTGTCCAGCGCTTCATGCGAAAACTACCGACCGAGCACGTGTCCTTCGTTTTCGCCGCCGCCACTTATGCCGGCATGCTCGGGGCGGGAGGCAGCATAACCAGCAGGCTGCTGGAGCGTCGCGGCTTGAAATTGAACGCCATGTACGCGATTAAAATGCCTGAAAACTATCCCCCCATGGGCGGTCCGCCAAAATCGGAAAAGCGGGAACGCCTGCTGCGGGAAGCGGAAGAAAAGATTCAACATGTAATTACCGACCTGAATCGTGAAGAGCCGAATGGCATGGACCAAGCCAATGTCTTTTCTCGAACGGCGGGAAAAATCGGCAATCCGCTTTTTGTGCGAAACGTACTGAAAGCAGACAAAAAATTCTATGCCGACGAGAAATGCACTCAGTGCGGTATTTGCGCCGCCGTCTGTCCAGTGGAGAATATTTTCCTGAAAAATGGAACGCCGGTCTGGCAGCACCATTGCGAGCAGTGCTTCGCCTGTCTGCACTGGTGTCCCGAAGCGGCCGTTCAATACGGCGGAAGAAGTCCACACCAGCCGCGCTACCATCATCCGAAAGTCGAACTGAACGATATAATGCCAAGCGAAAGAATTATTTCCGAGCCTGACGAAGAAACGATATGACAAACATTAGCGGTGTCACTGCAAGAAGAGGTACTGGGCGTGATTTCGGGTGTCAGGACTTGACAAAAGTCTTAAAAAACCACGGATGGAGACTGATTAACACTGATAACGACGAACGAAGCACAAAGAACCGTTTTTTACATAAGCCCGACCGCCGGCGCGAGACACCTGATACCCTGGGGGTGAGACTTGTTGAATGGTTTCTGGTGTCAGGTTTCGGGTTTCAGACACCTGAACACTGAAACCTGAAACCATGAACTCTCACATAAGCCCAACCGCCGGCGCAATGCGCTGGACAATCCGGAGCTGGAAGCTCCGGCCACCATCTGACACCAGAACACTGAAACCTGGAGCCAAAAAGTCTCGCACAAGACACTAAGTCTACCGCGCTTCTTCAAACTCCAAAGCGCTGAGCACGGTCAGATGGGAAATCAGATAAGCCAGGGTGCTTTCCGCGCCCTGGTTCCGATTGACCCCTCCCGGCTGCAGGCCGTCACAACAGCCGCAGGTCTCAGGATCATACAAACGCAGCCCCAGTTCGTTCTCGCCCATGAACCAGAGAAAAGAGAGAAACATTTTTTCTATGTATTCAGATTTTCTGGTCACCTTGAAAGCTTGAAAAAACAGCCTGACATTGGCCATGGTGTCAATAGCCTGCTGGTCGAACACTGCTTTTTCCCCGCCTTTGCGATACCATCCTTCCGAGCCGATGAGGGAAAGGTAACCTTTTTCCATGGTGTTTTCTTCAAGAAAGCGAGTCGATGCTTCCGCCGTCCGCAGAAAACCTTGGTCTTCAAGGATCTCCGCGGCGTGATAAAGACTGAGCGGCAGGATGGCGTTGTCGTAGGTAAGTTCTGACTCGAACCATTGCCATTCACCGTCAGCACTGTTGTTAAATGCTTCCACCAGCTTGGTCGCCAAGGTCGCCAACAGCTCTCGACGGCCCTGATCCATACCAAAAGATTTCAGATAGTAACTCAGCCCGATTATGCTGTTGGCGATACCCCGTAAATGAGTCAGGTTCTCCATGTAGCCGAATGATTTCTCCAGCAATTCCTTGGAGAACTCCCGGTAGGCGTTGTTCGGAGCCCTGAATATAAGGTATCCCAATGCCCAGATCGTGCGTCCGAATGAGTCTTCGCTGCCCTCCTGATCCAGAAAACGACGGTCGAAACTGAGGAAATTACGAAAAGCCCCCTGATCATTCTGCATGTAATGAATATAACTGAGGTAAACAGGGATGAAGCGTAAAGCGTCCGGATCCTTTTTCTGCCGATAAGCCATCAGCGCCATCAGCAGCGCTCTGGCGTTGTCATCCAGACAATACCCCTCTTTCAGGTTAGGGATGCCGTAGGTGGCATGCTGAACAATGCCGGTGTCATCGGTCAGTCTTTTTATATGTTCCAGGCTGAAACGCGGCAATAGAGAGATGTCTATCTGCATCTTGGTTTCCGGCTTGACGGCTGTCCCTCGCTCCTGCCTGCACGCTCTGGCCAGTTCGAGGTACTGACCGCCGATCAGAGGCCAGCGAATGCGCTTGCCGTATTCATAAGCTTTTTTCCGGATATCACCCAATCTTTCCGGATGCTCCAGCAGTTCGTTAAGTATTTCCGCCAGCTGACGGGAATCATGGAAATCAAACAGCCTGCCTCTCCCCTCGCTCAACAGCTCCTCGGCATGCCAATAAGGCGTTGACAGAACCGCCGCCCCCGCCCCCACAGCGTAAGCAAGAGTGCCGCTGGTGATCTGCGCCTCGTTCAAATAAGGTGTGACATAGATGTCGCAGGCACTCAAATATTCGAACAACTCGGATTCCTGAACAAATTTCGGCAAGAACGAAACATTGTTCTGGAGATTGTATTTTTTAACTAATAAATTCAAATGCTCCCGATACTCTTCGCCGCTGTGCTTGACCACTTCCGGGTGAGTTTTCCCCAGAATGACATAAAGCAGCTCCGGGTGTTTATCAACCACTTGCGGAAGAGCTTCAAGCACTGTCTCCAACCCTTTGTTACGGCTCAGCAGCCCGAAAGTGAGAAGCACCATTCGCTGATCAAAATTGAATCGACGCTTCATTTCTTCATGCGACACAGCAGGAAAATCCGGCACGCCATGCTCGATTATGGCGATTTTTTCTCTCGGTATATCATAAATTGTGGTCAGGAACTGAACCGCCTTCCGGCTCATTACAACGATGCGATCCGCCGCCTTGCCGATTTCCTGAATAACGCTCTTTTGTCCCGGAGTCGGCTCCCGCAGCACCGTATGCAGGGTGACCATCAGAGGTATCTTTATTCGGTGCAGCAAGGGAAGGAGGTAGATACCGTCAGCGCCGCCGTAAATACCGAACTCATGATTGATAACACAAGCCTGAGAATCACTCAGGTTGACAAAGCGGGCAGCATTGATGTAGTCTCGCTGTTCCTCCTGGCGTATGGTCAATTTCACTTCTTCCGGATAATCATAAGCTGATTCGCAGCCGGGGTTGTTCATAGCAATCACGTTGGCGTGACTGACCACCTCCTTCTCTTCCGTATTCATGGCAATGGAACGAATCAGATTCTGACTGAAAGTGGCAATGCCGCACTGGCGCGGCGGATACGTGCCGATATAAGCGATTTTCATGGGCTGCTCCTAAGGAATTTTAAAGTTGCCATTGGTGTAATTCGCGGTTAATTGCTTTTTGAACCACTAATTCACACTAATCCACACTAATAATCGCAAAACGAATGAATTCAGCTGGTATGAAACACCTGGTTCTTCGTCCGCAGGATTACAGATTACGAATTCAGATTATGTTGTCCACTGGTGTTTCCATCCGGGATATCCGGGAGCAAAAGCACTCAGCGGTCGGGCTCAGACCCCGAAGAACTGCTTCGGCCGCTGATAACACAGATGAGTAGCAAGATCGGCGGCGATCTCCGGCGACATCTGCCCGCGCTCGACCATCTCACCCAGCGTATCGCACAGAGTGCGGCGGAACATTTCATGCCTGGAACCATAGGACAAGAGTTTGCGTGAATCGGAAACCATTCCCGCCATATTAGCCAACAGATCAACTGAACCGATATACTCCAGCTGCCTCCTCATCCCGATCGGACTGTCATTGAGCCACCAGGCGGAACCAATATTGACGTTGGCACCGAAGGCCCGGCACAAAGTGGCGACAGTCGACTGATGACCAGGCTCAATACAGTAAATCACAGTCTTAAGACGATCATCAAAACGATTGAGCAGCGGGGTCAGAGGCTCGACGTAGCTGATAAGGTGATTGGAAACATCTCCGCCGGAATCGGGACCGAGCCGATTATACAGAGAATCGCGCAAATCCCTGGCCACCCCGACATGCAGCTGAAAAACCCAGTCCTTGGCGGCATCCATTTCGGCCAGTTCATTCAGCAGATAAGACATAAAAGCGATCATCTCATCCTGGTCCAGTTCTCCGCCGTCATAAGCTTTACGGAAAACCGCGTCCGCTTCCTGGGTCTGCACATAATATCCGTAAGGCACCTCCACTCCATGATCACTGGCCACACAGCCGTTCTCAGCGAACCAGTCATGCGTCTGCTGCAAGGCGGCGACCAAATCCTGAATATTTTTAAATTTGCCGTTGACCCGCTCCTCCAGCTTTGAAATATAAGAGCGCCAGTCGGCACTGAAAATATTCATCGCCTTGTCCGGACGAAAAGTCGGCCGCACCAATCCCGGGCACTGTTCATTGAGCCGACGATGATCTTCCAGAGAATCAATCGGATCATCGGTCGAACAAATCACTTCCACATTCATTTTTTCCAGCAGCGCCCGAGGCCGCATATGCTCTTCCTGAAAGGCCGCTTTACAATGGTTCCAAATCTCCTCTCCCGTGCCCTGATTAAGCTCTTCATCTATTCCCAGCTGCCGTTTTAAATCCAGGTGAATCCATTCGTAAACAGGATTGCCGGCGATCCACGGAAAAACCCGCGCCAAAGACAGCCATTTTTCACGATTGGAAAAATTATCACCGGTGATTTTCTCTTCTGGAACCCCGCGCTTGCGAAGCATTTCCCAGACGTAATGATCGGTCGCCGCTTCTGCCTGCCAGATGTCATCAAAAGGCTGGTTGTCCAGGATCTGTTTAACATCCGCGTGAGTATGCGGATCAACTATCGGCAGATCCTTCACCTGCTGATAAATTTCAAACGCCGGTTCATTGTTTAAAAGATAACGCTCATCCATAAAAGCCATAATTGCATTCTCCTAATTTGTTTTCTTAAACTTAAAAAATCACAGTATTCTTTTTTTTGCAAAAAATACTCAACCCGCGGCGGCCGCCTTTCCGGCTCCAAAAGGTTTCCGGCACGTGTATCGATCTATCAACGGAGTCAAGGCGTTCATAAATAAGATGGCGAAGGTGATTCCTTCAGGATAACCGCCCCAAACTCTGATCACTGCCGTAATTAAGCCGCAGCCGATCCCGAATATCAAGGCGCCCCGGGCGGTGATCGGGGAGGTCACCATATCCGTGGCCATAAACCAGGCGCCGAGCATCAGACCGCCAGTCAGCAGATGAAAATGAGGCGGCGGCTGGGATTCAGGAGCCATAAGCCAGGCGGCCAGGGAAAACACCGCCACCGCGCCTATGAACCCCGCCGGCACTTGCCAGCGGATATAACCAAAATACAACAGCACCAGCCCCCCCAGCAGCAGTGCCAGAGCTGACACTTCTCCAATACTTCCGGACATATTGCCGAGAAAATAATTCATATATTCACTGCCGACAACTCCCTCGGTCTGCCAATGGTCCAAAGGTGTCGGCGCGGTCACAGCCTGTGGCGGCTGCATGAAACCGCCCTCCCGGGGCCGCACCCAGGCGGCGCCAGCCATGAAAGTCGGCAACCCTATGGTCAGTCCGGCTCGAGCCACTAGAGCCGGATTGAAAGGATTGTAGCCGAGGCCGCCGTAAATCTGCTTACCCAAGCCTATGGCCAGAAGCGCTCCCAGCAAACACACCCACCACGGCGCGCTCGCCGGCATGATCATGCCCAGTAAAAGTCCGGTCAGCAAGGCGCTGCCGTCGCCGATCGTCGAGTCCTGTCCCCGCAGGCGGCAGCATCCGTACTCCACCGCCACACAGCCAAAAGAGCACCACAACAACACCATCAAAGCCTGGAAACCGAAAACCCAGACTCCGACGGCGGCCGCGGGCAGCAGGGTCAGTATAACCACCGCCATGATACGACGAATGTTTTCCGGATTATGCAGATGCGGCGAGCTGCTGACTATCAGTCGCTCGGGATCCGGCAGTTTTGGTGTTTCAGGGTTACTCATGAAATATTTGGGATCCTTTTGAAATTGAGTGTGTAGCTTATGTGAGACTTCGTGGTTTCAGTCTTCAGTGTTCAGGGAGACTTCTCTGAAACCCGAAACCTGACACCAGAAACCATTAATCAAGTCTCTCCCTCGGGGTATCAGGCGCCTTGCGCCG
>PUNB01000171.1 GCA_003552565.1 Lentisphaerota bacterium | reverse complement strand
TGGCTTGCGGGGGGACCTGACCACTCTTCGTGTGGCTCAGGCTGGCTGCTCGCCCTCCATTATATGGCCGCGAGGACCTGACACACTTTCAAAAATTCCATAACGGCAGCGATGTGAGATTAGATCTACCACCGAGTGGTCAGGCAGGCTGCGGCCGCTCCATTTTTTTTGTGCCTTTTTGCGGCTATTATAAGACGGAGTCTCACACAAGATCACATGCTTCAGGCGGCATCCAATGAGCATCTTTGCCTTCCCACTTGACGTTGCATCCAATCGGGTTGGTTTCCGGAGTGGAAACCGGGCGGCCTGATGTTAATTCCGCTAGTACATTATCAAGATCATTGACGGTACTTTTTTCGGGCTGTCGCGGATTATCCAACCCCCGGCCTGTATAAACCAGTTTGCGGTTTTGGTCAAACACATAAAAATGCGGTGTGCGGAGAGCGCCATAAGCCCAGGCGACTTCTTGAGTCTTATCCCTGAGATAAACCCATGGAAACTGCTTTTCGTTCATGCGTTCAACCATGGAGTCGAAATCATCCTCTGCATGCGTAGCTTCACTGTTTGAGTTTATCCCCACAAATTTCACCCCTTTTTGGGCATATTTGTCCGCCGTTTGACGGGTGACCTCATCCGAACCGATGACATAAGGGCAGTGGTTGCAGGTGAAAAAAATCACCAAGTAATCAGCAGCATCGAAGTCGTGCAGCGACCACGTATTTCCGTCGGTTCCGGGAAGTGAAAAATCAGGTGCTTTTTGACCGATTTCCAATGTAAAAGCCATAACTGCCTCCGTAAATTTTTAAAGATATCAAAATAAACATAGAGTCCGGCGCCGTTTGCGCAATACCTGAATGTACCACTGGCGGGATGAGTTGCAAGCCGAGGATTCATGTTCTGGATGGTGATGGTGCGTCAGTGAAAGCGACTCTGTCTTTAAGCAAATCATTCTGCAGGCGGGATATGGCCAGTTCTTTGGCTTTGGCTTCGATTTCGATGGTGCAGCTCATGTTTTTCCAAACGTCCGGAAAATCGGCATAGTCAATATAATCATGATGGTGACATGGATTTCCCCCGGACCAGCTGTTAACAGGAGATGAGAGATGGAATAAGGGCTCCCGGTCCCATGTGGCAAGAGCCCGTTCTGTGATTGCCGACACATCAGCCTCGGAAATATCCTTCTCCAGACAGCGGTGATGATGGACATCGTAAACAAAGGGGATGTTGACCTTACGGCATAATGGTATGACATCCTCGGGCGTATAGCTGCGGTCATCGTTTTCGAGGGTCAGCCGGGAGGTGATATTCAGAGGCAAGCCAGCAATAACCTTAGCAAGTCGTTTCAAGGTTTTCTTTTTGTCCCCGTATACTCCGCCGCAATGCAGGTTGATTACGTCTGCTCCGAGCATCGCCGCCAGGTCGGCCTGATGTTCAAGTTCGCGTCGGGAAGCAGCCAGGACATCCGGGTGTGGGGTTGAGAGCACTACGAACTGGTCCGGATGAAAGGTTGTTCTGATATTATGTGTCTCAGCGTAAGCACGACATTTGCTGATCGTTTCCCTGATCTCCTTCCAGTCAGGCAATTCGCTTATATCATAACCTAAATCAGGGTGAGTTTTTAACGGGAAAAGGCCGCTTTGAATACGGAAATCACCGATATTGTTATGAGCGCAATATTCCAGTGATTTAAGAAGCATCCGCAGGTTGTGCAGGCACAGTTCACTCAGTTTTTTCGGACGCAGAGATTCGGCGAGTTTGGTAAGATTTCGACCATTGACGGTACGATACTTAATCGGCTGCTCAATAAAAATACAGCAAAGCCCAAGTCGAATCATAATTCCTTCTCCGGATGATTACAGGTGAAGGTTATCCGTCATGATTTTTCCGGAAGTATTCTATGGTTTTTTTTAACCCTTCTTCCAGGCGGGTTGCGGGTTCCCAGCTCAGTTCCTGCCGCGCCAGTGAAATATCCGGACAGCGTTGTTTCGGATCGTCGGCAGGCAGGGGGCGATGGACTATCGGGGACTTGCTGCCAGTTAGCTCAACCACTTTTTCCGCCAGTTCGCGGATGGTGAATTCAGCCGGATTGCCGAGATTTACTGGTCCGGTAAAGTTGTCGGCGGTTTCCATTGTTCGTATGAGTCCATCGACCAGGTCATCAACATAACAAAAACTGCGAGTCTGCAGTCCTTCTCCGTAAATAGTAATTTCCTCCCCTCTCAGAGCCTGCAGAATAAAGTTGCTGACCACGCGTCCGTCATCCGGCTGCATACGGGGACCGTAGGTGTTGAAGATGCGCACAACCTTGACCGTCAGTTTATGCTCCCTGTGATAGTCGAAAAAGAGCGTTTCGGCGCACCTTTTTCCTTCATCGTAACAGGCGCGTATGCCGATTGGGTTAACCGCTCCTTTGTATGATTCCGGCTGCGGATGTATTTCCGGATCCCCGTAAACTTCACTGGTGGAAGCCTGCAGAATGCTGGCGCCGATGCGTTTCGCCAGCCCCAGCATGTTGATCGCCCCGAGCACTGAGGATTTGGTGGTGTGAACGGGATTCCACTGGTAATGCACCGGCGAAGCAGGGCATGCCAGATTGTAAATCTGATCCACTTTTTCCAGGAAAAAGGGCGCGGTTATGTCATGTCTGATCAGTTCAAAATCCAGATTGCCAAGGTGTCGGCTGACATTTCTTTTGCGCCCGGTGAAAAAATTGTCCAGGCACAGGACCTCGCACCCTTGCTCAAGCAGCCGATCGCATAAGTGACTGCCTAGAAAGCCGGCGCCGCCGGTAACTAATACAGTTTTGGGCATTAATCTTATTCCTTGTTTAACTGATCAAGGTGCTCGCGAACGAAAAGGTTGGGATGCCTTTCTTTCAATTCTTCGACATTGTCTTCGGTAATGATCAGCCAGAACTCTTTCAGTTCGTCTGGGTCTTCCGGAAAGCTGTCCGCGCTGACGGCCGGATGACGCGTCGCCACCGCCTCGATACCTCCCTGCCGTATGATGCGTCCCAAGCGGAATATCTCAGCGTTTATCAGCATCAGTTCGGGGCGCGGACGCCGCGGCCAGAACCTCATTTTTTCCGGGTTGGTCGGCAGCCCCACAATACTGATCACCGCAGCGGCTTCCATGTGCGGTTCAACCGCTTTATCGAAAGACTCGGCATCCAGTCCGAAAAAAACATCCGCGGCCTTCTCGTTTTTCTGTTCGCCGCCGATCTCCTGGATTATCACCAGTTCCGAATCCTGCTCATATTTCAGTCCGGCCAGAACTCCTTCCAAGGTGGCGCTATCGATATCATCGCGGGCCGGTTCGGGCGGTGTCAGCACCACCACGCTGCCCTCCGGGTGGCGTTCACGCACTAATTCACCCAAGGCTCTGCCGCCGGCTTCCTGGAGCTTTATGATTTCTTCCCAGTCCCAAAGCTCCGGTTCCGGGCGAGGGGTTGGGGTTGGTTCATAGACCCAGACCAGCCAAAAGGCAAGCAGAATAACCGCCGCCAGAATGACAATGCTGGTTGTGAAAACGGCTTTCATGATCCGCATACGCCGCCATTCGCGCTGCCAGGCGGGGCTTTCTGATCGTAAACGCCGTTGTTCGGCGGAGTTTGCTTTTTTGTTTGACGCTCTCATATAATCCAGCAAAAACCTGAATTTCTGTGAGAAATCATGGAATATCCAGATTAAAGTTTGTCGGCGGTGCTCCACAGGCCTGCGGAAGGTGTGCTGATGAAGTATATTTCCTCACCGTCAGGCATGGTGTTGAAGCCGTTTTTAAGTTTGTCAGCCGGATATCGCTCCATAGCTTCCTGCAGATCCATATAATTGAAGTTGACCGACTCGATCTCCTCCCGGCTCACATGTCCGGGAGCGTAAGTAATCTTGAAACGTCCTTCCGAGGAACCGTGGATCAGGTGCGCGGTGGCGTGGGTTAAATCCTGCAGTTCTTCATTGTGGCTGAATAATTCCATGATTTTTTCGGTGCCGACGTAGCCGTAGCGGCGAATGATCTGATCCACTTCATCCTGTTCGCCGAATCTTTCCAGTCCCGGAGCGATGATCAGAAGTTCTCCGTCGTCCGCCATGGCCTTGCGGGTGCGGTAGATTGCTTTGTTCGCCACCCAGGTGCTGAAAAACTCATCTCCCTGCATAACCGCCACCACTTTTTTCAGAGGCGGCACAACGGTGATATTTTCGTCCGTCGACTGTTTAGCGGCCAGCATGTAGGTGTCCACGTCGTCGCCGCAGTAAAAGCCGGTATGCACCAGTTCTCCGTTTTGATCATAAGCCATGGTGACCTGGATATAGGCATCCGGCAGTTCGGCGAGGAATTCGCTTTCGGCTTTATTGTAGCAATGCCGCAGCGGGGTTATCAGGCTGCCCAGGTTATTTTCGATGCCGCAGCAGGCCGCCGCCATGTGGGAAGCGCAGATCATATTCTTGCCGCCCAGGCCGATAAAATAGTTTTTATTATGATTGGCGAAGCCGAGCACTTCATGCGGCACCACATGGCCGATATTCAACACCAGGTCCCAGGATTGCTCGAACAGATGGCGATTCAGTTCAACCGGGATCGCCCAGTCGGCTTTTTCTTCCGTGACTTTCTTGACATAGTCCGCCGGCACTTCTCCAAGGCGGTGGGCATCAGCCCGCCAGTGGTGTTTGAGAATTTTTTCCTCCGGCACTTCTCCGAACATCCATTTGTTTTGTTCAGGGGTATGAGGAACATGCTGACCGAGGGTAGGGATCAGGTAAACATCGGCTCCCAGCGAGGTGAAGCTGTTATACAGCCGCTCCGTCATCCAGCCGGCGCCGCAGTGCGCCCGGGTGATGTCCGGGGGCAGCAGAAGCACCTTCTTCGGGCTGGAGCAGATCCTCGATCTGCATTCTTCGAACGCCTTGTCAATAAGCGCTTCCAGTTGCTGTTTGTCTATTTTGCTGTTTTTCTCAAAAAACCATGCCATGACAATAAATTCCTTTCGTTGAATATCTCAGTTTAGAATAAGAAAGCTTTACAATAACACTTGATACGGTAAAATAAACCTCTTGGAGACTTTCGTAAAGAAAAAAATACAGGTGTTTATTATGAAAATAGGGTTCAAAGTGTTTTCGAATATGGTTTTGTCAGTTTTGGCCGGTATCGTGATAATGGTAATAACATGCGAGGGTTCCGCATTTGCCGCGGATAATTTGACTGCCGGGGCGGCCAGGGCGGAAATAACTCCCAGCGAAGAGGATTTTGAAAGCGGCCATGTATATCTGGGGGGGTATGGCGGCCCTTGGAGTAGAAGAGCCGATGGTGCGTGGGATGATATTTACGCCCGAGCTTTGGCGATAAGTGACGGCAATGAAACTTTTGTTGTGCTTTCCCTGGGCGTGACCGGCATCAGCAATGTGCAGATCAAACAGATTGAAAAAAAGATATCCTCCGCCGCCGGGGTGCCGACGGGAAATATAGTCATAACCGTGACTCACACTCACGGGGGGCCAGACCTGCAGGGAATTTTCGGCGGCAGCCATGAAGAATACCGGGCCTATGTGAGGAAACAAGCAGCGAAGGCGGCCGCGGAAGCTGTGGCATCGGCGGAGCCGGCCGTGATCACCATGGCTCGGAAAACCGCCCGGGGACTGGTGCGAAACCGCCGGGGCGGCGAACACTTGGATGAAAACCTTTACGTTCTTCAGGCCGGAAATCGACAGTCAGGTGAGGTGATCGCCACTTCGGTCATATTCGGTGCTCACTCCAACATAACGGATGGAAGTTGCACCAAGATATCTCCTTGTTTTACCGGCGGGCTTGCGGCTCGGCTGGAGGAAGTTTACGGCGGTGTAAGTATTTTTCTACCCGGGGTAATGGGGGATCAAAACCCAATCACCGAAGATATTGACTGCGGCCATCGGAGAGCCATCGCTTACGGAGAAAGGATTGCTGAGGAGACGGTTGCGGCTCTGAGCAAGGATAATGAATATCAGGACACTTATAAGGAACTGGCTGTTCGTCCATCGTCCGCCCTGATACCATTGAATGTACAGAACAGGCGTTACACGGCGGCCTGGATGCTAGGCATCCTGGACTATGACTTGGAGGTTGAATTCAGAGCGGGCGCCCCAAGCAATTATGTGCCTGATGTCAAGCTGTCCTATATTCGGCTGGGGGATGAGATTCTTATTCGCACCATGCCGGGTGAAACCCTGTCGGGAGCGGGAGTTGAAATGCAGCGGCAGGCAGAGCCTCTGGAGTACCGATATACACCTGTGCTCAGTCTGGCCAATGACAACCTGGGGTACTTGGTGAGTCAAGGTGAGTGGAACGAAGACGGCTATGAAGAAAGCATGTCCGTGGGAAAGGACGCGGTGCCGAAAATACTGAAGACGTATCAGAAAATAGTCGATTCCGAGCGGAATTAGTAACCCGTCAGTGAAAGGTGGAAATATAGTGTCGGTTGACGATTACGGACTACGATTCGAGCGTAAACAATCGTCCACCGTGGTCGTATATCGAAACTGGAGGCACTTTGCACCTGCGACTGACGCATTACCGGAATTAAGCGGGTGTATTTGCCATTTCAG
>PUNB01000231.1 GCA_003552565.1 Lentisphaerota bacterium | reverse complement strand
GTTCAGGTGTCAGAGTGACAGGTTTTGTACTTTCCTAGTCTCGCACCTTGTCTCGCACTTAGTCTGAAAAATGAGGAATCGACAGAAAACCAGACAAGGTGCGAGACAAAGTTTTATTGTTTTGTGCATGTAGAGACCGAAAACACCTTTCAGGAGACCCTCTAGCGAAGCGGGTGGTGAAATACATGTGTTACTGCTTTTTCTTTAAGGATAAGATAGTTACAATGCCGAAACTCAATTTCAAAACCATTGCTTTATTTATTTGGCCGATGCTGTTTTTGCTGGTCCTGTTCGGTGTGGGCTGTACCGCCGCTTATCACCGGGAGCAGGCGGAAGAACGGGCCGCCTCAGTTGTCGCGGACAAAAGCCGGCAGGTACCGGGGATGCGCAGCGAAGTGAAGATTGATCAGGAACCGGCTGAAGACCTGCTTGAAGCTCTACCCTCCGCTCCTTCCGAAGCTTATCTGGAGAGTGCATCCAAGGAAGACACAGAGGCCCGCCTGCTTGATCTGAACAATGCTTTGCTTATCGCCGCGGTTAACAGCCGGGAGTATCAAGAGCGCAAAGAACAGGTGTTCCTGCAGGCTCTTTCTCTGAGCAGCGAACGAAACCGGTTCAGTCCGCAATGGTTCTGGAAGCTCAGCGGCGGGGTTGATTATGACAGCGAGGATGACTGGTCGGCGGAGGGCCGTTCAGAACCTGAATTTGCCTGGCTCCTGCGAACCGGCGCCCAGGTTTCAGCCAGCCTCAGCACGAATGCCTTTCAGTTCTTAACCGGCGACCCCGCCACTGCGGCTCGATCGGTATTTGATCTAACGGTGACTCAGCCGCTGCTTAGACAGGGGCGCTTAAGCACCCTCGAACCTCTGACCCAAGCTGAACAGGATATGCTTTATGAACTGCGCGATTTCGTACGCTTTCAACGACGTTTCACGGTGGCGGTTCTAGCCGATTACTACCGGCTTCTGGAACGCAGACAGCGAGTGGAAAATCAATATATGAACCATGAAAATCTCATCCGCATCCGGCGCCGGGCCGAGGCCTTGGGCGAGGCCGGACGGCTGCCGGAATTACAGGTTGACCGGGCTCGTCAGGATGAACTCAGCGCCAGCGACAGCCTGGAGCAGGCTGAACAGGATTATTATCGTGCTTTGGACGAATTTAAGCTTACTCTCGGAATTGAACCGGAATTCAGCATCCTCCCTGACCCAGCTGAATTGGCGGACTTGCGTGACCGAAAAATGCCCGCGCCGCCGATCGGGCGTCAGGAAAGCATCCAGGCGGCTTTGCAAAACAGACTCGATCTGGTAACGGCGCAGGATCGAGTCAAAGACAGCGAAAGAAAAGCGCGAGTGGCCAAAGAAAATCTCAGGCCCGGCCTGGACCTGATAATCGGCGGTTCGGCGGACACACCGGATGATGATGCTTTCGAATTCGGCGACGGAACGCAATCCGGTCGTGCCCGCCTGGATGCTGATCTGCCTTTGGAGCGGACAGAAGAAGGCAACATTTACCGTCGGAGGCTGGTCGAATATGAGCAGGCCCGGCGGCGGTTTACAGAAATGCGGGATCAAACCGTTCTTGAGGTGACCAATCGCTGGCGGGATCTTGAGCGAGCTGAGAGCGGTCGGGAAATTCAGCGGAGAAGTGTTGAACTGGCCGAAGAACGAGTGGAGAGTACGGAGTTGCTGTTTGATGCCGGCCGGGCCACCACGCGAGATGTTCTTGACGCTAATGAAGATCTGTTGAGAACGCAGAATCAGCTGGCTCGAGCCTTGGTCGATCTAAGAATCGCGGCTCTCGAACTGGAGCGGGATCTGGATATTCTGGTGATTGATGAAGATGGACAATTACAGGAAGGACGCGGGTTCCAAGAATATATCGAAAGTAAGGCGCGAAATGAAAATAACTGACTTGACGGAGAAAATTATGACTCGGCGAATACGGAGCCTGGCGGGCGGCTTTCTGCTGTTCGTGATTATCGTTTCAATCCTTTACTTCGGGGTCGTCAAACTGGCCGGATTAGGGGCGGCGGGTGATTATCAAGTGCCGACCTACGAAGTGGAGAGGGATCTCATGCGGGTCACCGTTTCGGCCGGCGGCACTCTCCAGGCTTTGGAAAGCCATGAAGTGGACAGCAAGGTGGAAGGGTCAACTCAGATTCTCAATGTAATTCCCGAAGGCACGATCATCACGGAAGAGGACGTGGAAAAAGGAACGGTGCTGATGGAACTGGATGCTTCCGATGCTCGGGAAAAGCGAGAACAGCAGAAAATCACGGTGGAGGATGCGAATGCCGCCTATACCCAGGCTAAAGAAGAGTTAACCATCCAGAAAGAACAGAATGAAAGCGATATTTCCAGAGCCGAGCTTGAACTGCGATTCGCCATGCTGGAGCTGAAACGTTATTTGGGAGATAGCCTGGCTGTGGAAGCGATGGACGGCAAGATTGATTTTGAAGAGAGCGGCTGGCATGACCGGATGGGGGGAGCGGCTTTGCAGGAGCAGCGCAGACTGGACAACGCCGTCAGCCTGGCGAGCGAGGAGATGTCGCGCACGGAAGAATCTCTGCATTGGACCCGTGAACTGGTCGAGCGTGGATATGTGAACCGCAACGAACTGGTGGCCGATGAACTGGAGATGAAACGCCGGGAAGTCGAACTGGAAAGCGCCAAGGAAGATCTCGAACTTTTTCATCGTTATTCATTAATCAAGGAGGCGGAAGAACGGCTTTCAGATTACGTCGAAGCGGAACGCAACCTTGAACGCACCAAGGCCCGAGCTCGCAGCCGAATGGCTCAGGCGGAAGCCGATCTGCGCTCCCGTCGTTCTTCCTATCGGCTTCAGGAAGAGCGGTTGGAAAGGCTTAATCAGATGATTGAAAACTCGACCATCAGAGCTTCCCGCCCCGGCATGGTGGTATATGCCTCGACCACTAATCCCAGACAATTCAGAGACAGTCCCGTCCAGGAAGGCCTGTCGGTTCGGGAAGGTCAGACGATATTGAGTATTCCCGATCTTGCCACTTTGGCCGCGCGGGTGGAGGTGCCCGAAGCCCGGGCGCAGATGGTGCGGGCCGGTCAGCCGGCGAAAATAACTCTGGATGCGATGCCGGACCAAAGCTGGCGGGGTGAAGTACGAAGAATCAGCCCCATGGCAACTCAACAGACGGGTTTTCGAGCTTTGACAAGTGGCGGCAGCGGTTATGAAACGGATGTGGCGTTTGCGGAATTGAGCAATCCGGAAAACGAACTCAGACCGGGAATAAGCGCCACAGTGGAAATCGAAGCAGCGAGAATTCCGGATGCTTTGAGCGTGCCGATCCACGGCGTTCACACCCGGGAAGATCATCGCATGTGCTGGGTGGCGGGTCCGGACGGGCCGGAATTGCGGGAAGTGGAATTGGGATACTATAGCGATACCCATGTCCAGATTCGCCGAGGCCTGGAAGAGGGTGAGAGAATTTTTCTTGTCGAGCCTGAATACAATCGACGCAACTTGCGAATTGTTTATTTGCCTGAGGATGAAGACGGGGAAGTCGAAATCGAAGAAGAAGCGGTAAACGATTTGCCTTCTCCAGATACATCTCCCTCTGGAGAGGACGAGGAAGCGCCTCTGGGCCGAGGGCCTGAAGAGGAGCCCCAGCAGCGGCGGAGAGAAGGAACAGGCGAAAGAGGCGGACAAGGACGGGGCGAAAGAGGTCGATAGGAAATAAGTCCTCAAAGCGTATCCAAGTGGATGTGTTGTTTAAGTTTTTACGCTTCAGGCCCACTTCATCGGATACCCTAGTCGACCAACTTCCTTGGGTGTCTTTTGTTATTAAACAGGGCGTTCTATTTGTGCATGCAAGCCCGGTCCCCGGCGTGCCCGATACCTCTGACTAATAATGAATATTGAATTTTGAATTCTGAATGTTGAAGTTCTTGACAGACTAGGCGGCTCCACTTCAATATTCAACATTCAATATTCAAAATTGTTTTTCACATAAGCTGCTATACCAAAGCGGTGAGAGCCCACCGCACTCCGAAAGAGCCTTCGGCTCGGTTACCTGAACTGATGCGAAGCATCCTTGGAGATTATACGTACTTTTACACGTACTCGTACACGCTAATCGTCATTATTTCTGACCTCGAAGATTTGAGTGTACGAGTACGTGTACGATTACGGTACTCGGATGACTGATAACTGATCACCGAGACGAAGTCTCACATAAGCATTCGGACTTAGGGAAAAAGAGTTTTGTGAAACCTAAGCAAGATTATTTGAGGATTTTTTTTACAAATGGCAACCATTGTCGAACTGCGAAATTTATCCAAGCACTATCAGATGGGCGATACTGTTGTGCAGGCTCTTCGTCAGGTCAATATGACGGT
Organism: Lentisphaerota bacterium; assembly: GCA_003552565.1. Classification (GTDB taxonomy): domain Bacteria; phylum Verrucomicrobiota; class Lentisphaeria; order Oligosphaerales; family PUNB01; genus PUNB01. The sequence goes on along the minus strand of PUNB01000231.1, from coordinate 2,213 downwards.
GGCTTCCGGTGAAATGGTGGCGGTCATGGGGCCATCGGGTTCCGGCAAGAGTACTATGCTGAACATGCTGGGATGTCTGGACCGGCCGAGTGACGGTTCGTACTTTCTCGAGGAAGATGATGTCAGCAATCTGGACGACAACAGTTTGAGCGAGGTGCGCGGGAATAAAATCGGTTTTATTTTTCAATCATATAATCTGATTACCCAACTGACGGTGGTCGAGAACATCGAAGTCCCCCTCTTTTACCGCGGCGCTTCGGAATCCGAGAGTCGGCGACGCGCCCTTGAGCTGGCTGAACTGGTGGGTTTGAAAAAAAGGCTGTGGCATCAGCCAGTGCAGTTAAGCGGCGGTGAGCGACAGCGGGTGGGGATCGCCAGATCCATGGCCAATTCCCCTGTGCTCCTTCTGGCTGACGAACCGACCGGCAACCTGGATTCGAAAACCGGGGCGGACATTCTGGCGCTGCTCAAGGATCTGCATGGTCATGGATCAACGCTGATTATCGTAACCCATGATCCCAATGTCGGACGGCAATGTCAAAAAACATTCCGCATGACCGACGGCGAACTTAAGATTGAATAAAAACGTCCATGATAATTGAATTCAAAACAAAAAGACTGCTGAAAATAGGCTTCAAAAGTCTGTGGCGCCACAAATTACGCAGTGCTTTAACCGTTCTAGGCATCACCTTCGGTGTCTGCTCGGTGATTGCCATGCTGGCGATCGGCCAGGGTGCCGGCTACGAAGCGCAACGGCAAATTGCCGCGTTGGGCAGTCATAATATCATTCTTCAAAGTGTGCCCCCGCCTCGGGACACTGACAGCGATGATAACGCTTTCGTTCTGGAGTATGGACTTCGTTATCTTGATGCTGAAAGAATCAAAAACACGGTGCCGAATGTTTCCGTGCTGACTCAAGCCAGAAAAATCAGGCAGACCGCGAAGCGCGGTGTCTGGAGTCTGGAAACCAACCTGGTGGGAACCTCTCCATGGTATCCCGAAGCCGGCAACCTGCGCGTTCGGGAGGGGCGTTTTTTTGAAGAGCGGGATATGCACCAGCGCGCCAACGTCTGCGTGGCGGGTAGAAAAGCGGCGGAAACACTCTTTCCTTTCGGAGGAGCGGTGGGGAATATTATCAATATAGATGACCAGCGTTTTCGGGTTATCGGGGTGCTTGGCGGCGCGGGAAGAGGCGAAGCCGACGAATTGGAAGCACGCGGCGATCCGGACACGGACATCTATATCCCCATGACCACCATGCAGAATCGGTTCGGCGAGATATCGCAGACCGGCTCCGGGATGAGCGGGGAACGGGTTGAGCTGCATGAGATAATCGTCCAGGTGGATCAGATCGAAGCCATTCCTCATGTCGAGCGGATGATTGAGCAAATTCTCGCCCGCGGCCGGACCCGGCGTGATTATACTGTCATTGTGCCATATCAACTGCTGGAGCAGGCCCGTCAGACAACCCGGATTTTCAGCATTGTTCTCGGTTCGATCGCCGCTATCAGCCTGGTGGTTGGGGGTATCGGAATAATGAATATAACTTTGGCGACGGTCATGGAAAGAACGCGGGAAATCGGCATTCGCCGAGCGGTGGGAGCCAAGAAGAAACATATTGTCGAACAGTTTCTGACTGAAACCGTTCTGCTCTCTTTATGCGGCGGCGCGCTCGGCATCATCCTGGGCTTAAGCGCTCCGTATTTTGTCACGCGTTTTGCCGGGATGGAGACAATTGTCACCGTTTGGTCCCTGCTGCTGGCTTTCGGAATCAGCGCCCTCGTCGGCCTGCTCTCGGGTATTTATCCCGCCTATCGGGCCGCGAATATGGATCCGATTGAAGCCCTGCGTCATGAGTAGAGGGAACGACGTGTCTGCGGTCGGGCTTGTGTGAGACACCGGGTTTAATAGCCACAAAAAACACCCGACTCCGCAAAGCCTACGTCGCGGCATGCAAAAAGTCACAAAAAATGGAGCGGCCGCAGCCTGCCTGACCACTTGGCCGGAAAGCTGTTTTCACATCGCTGCCGTTATGGAATTTTTGCAAGTGTGTCAGGTCCTCGCGGCCATATAATGGAGGGCGAGCAGCTTACCTGAGCCACACGAAGAGTGGTCAGGTCCCCGCGAGCCATAAAAGAGCCCGTTCCCTTGCGAGCACACCTTAATGCCCGCGAGGACGCGGGCGCTCCAGATGTATTGCCCGTAACCAAGTC
>PUNB01000101.1 GCA_003552565.1 Lentisphaerota bacterium | reverse complement strand
ACTGCTGAGAAGTATGCTCACTGCCATTATTATGAGCCCGAGGACGTGATCGGTTTATTGCCGAGGGGCGAAGAGGTTAAGGTCAAACTGATCGACGACTACCTGGAAAACGATTTCACCCTGGTTGTCCACAAACAAAGAAAGTAATTATATGCAAAACCTTGATTATGGCGTGGTCGGCAACTGCCGCAGCGCCGGCTTGATTTCCAAACATGGTTCTCTGGACTGGCTGTGCCTGCCGGATTTCAGTTCCAACGCCTGTTTCGGAAAACTGCTTGATGAAGAAAAAGGCGGACATTTCGCGATTATCCCCGCTGACGGCGGACGGATATCACAATTTTACCTGGAGCACACCAACATTCTGTGTACTCGCTTTGTCTGTCCTGACGGCGAGTTCGATCTCCTGGATTTCATGCCGCGCTATAAAAACGACCGACTGCATCATGTCTGGCCTTCGGATCTGGTTCGCTATTTGCGGCTGCGGTCTGGCAATCCCAAAGTCCGCATCGAATATCTCCCGGCTTTGCGTTACGGGGAACATCCCACTCACAATGAAGAAAACACGAATTATATCAAAAGCTGGTCCGACGGCGGCAAATACGAGTCCATTTACCTCTACACCAGTGTTCCTTTCCACTCCGTTATCCAGGGGGATGAAATAACCATAGACAAGGATCATTTCTTTCTGATCTCCTACAATCAGAAGCTGCTGCGAGTTGATATGGAAATGATTAATTTGGAATTTGAGAGAACCAAGGTATATTGGCTGGAATGGGTTAACCGCACAGTGCGCTTTACTGAATACCGTCGGGAGATCATCCGCAGCGCTTTGGCTCTAAAACTGTTAAGCTATCAGAAAACAGGAGCGATTCTGGCGGCGGTGACAACCTCTCTGCCGGAGACCATCGGGGAGGTCCGCAACTGGGATTACCGATTCTGCTGGATTCGCGATGCCTCGATGATTATACGCGTTTTAACCAGTATCGGCCATTATCAGGCGGCACAGCGTTTTCTGCGCTTCATACTTGATGTCATCCCTTACAAGGATGAGAAAATTCAGATCATGTACGGCATTCACGGCGAGAGAAAACTGGTGGAAAAAGAGCTGCCCTGGCTCCGCGGTTACGCCGATTCCCGTCCGGTCAGGGTCGGCAACGCCGCCTACAAGCAGAAGCAGAACGACATTTACGGAGTTTTGATGGATGTGCTTTATGAATCCTTCACACTTTTTGAGAACGACCTGGAACGAGGAGAGGATTTGTGGACCACGGCCCGCACTTTGGTGCGGAACGTAGAGAAAAACTGGCGCCGGGCAGATATGGGTATCTGGGAATACCGTTCCCAGAAAAAGCATTTCGTATTCTCCAAGACCCTCTCCTGGGTGGCTCTTGACCGAGGGGTTAAAATGGCTGAATTCCTGGGCAAGGAAGAATATATCGAACGATGGAGCAAAACGCGTGATGAAATCCGCCGGGACATCATGAAGAAAGGCTGGAAGCCGCGGCTTCAGGCCTTTACGCAAGCCTATGAAAACGATGCCATGGACGCGGCCAACCTGCTGATGGCCAATTACGGTTTCATCGATCCAAAAGATCCCAAATACATAAGTACGGTGGAGCGCATACAGGAAAAATTATCCCGCAACGGCCTGCTCTACCGTTACCGCAACGAAGATGACTTCGGAGTTCCGTCGTCCGCCTTCACTGTCTGTTCTTTCTGGCTGGTGAAAAGTTTGTGTCAGATCGGACGCGAAAAGCAGGCGCGGGAGCTTTTTAATGAACTGACGGCCAGTTCCAATCATCTGGGACTTTTCAGTGAAGATATGGATTTTGAAAATCGACGGCTGCTGGGCAATTTCCCCCAGGGTTATTCACACTTGGCTCTGATTGACGCCGCCATCACCCTCGCCAACACCGAGCTGGATGAGGAGGAAAAGATAATTTCCCGCATTGAACACACCCAAGGAGCTGCGGAAGCATTATGAGCAGAATAGTTTTCGTTTCCAACCGACTTCCAATAACCATCGACAAAACCTCCGACGGCCTGGAGTTCAAGCCCAGCATCGGCGGTCTGGCCACTGGTCTCTCCAGCGTCCACAGTGCCGACAGCAGTCTATGGATCGGCTGGTGCGGCAGAAGCCGGCAGGAACTGTCAACCGCGGAAGTCCGGGAGATTTCCCGGCGGCTGCCGGAAGATTTCGCCAGCCATCCTGTGTATCTTACTGAAAGGGAGCTGAATCAGTATTATTACGGCTTCTGCAACCGCACCCTCTGGCCGCTCTTTCACTACTTCAACAACCATGCGCACTATGATCATCAACAGTGGCAAAGTTACCAGCAGGTGAACCGGAAATTTTTCAAAACTGTGGCCGAGGTTATTAACGAAGAAGACACTATATGGATACACGATTATCAATTGATGCTGCTGCCGGCGATGATCCGCGAACGGTTCCCAAAAGCCAAGATCGGGTTTTTTCTGCACATTCCCTTTCCCTCTTATGAACTTTTTCGGCTGCTGCCCTGGCGTTCGGAAATTCTCCAGGGACTGCTGGGCGCCGATCTGATCGGTTTTCATGCCTATGATTACGTGCGGCATTTCATCAGCAGCGTCCGCCGCCTGCTCGGGTATGATCATAATTTAGGCTACATCGACATGCGCAACCGGCTGGTGAAAGCGGATGTATTCCCCATGGGCATTGATTATCAGCGGTATCAGAATGCCCATCTGCTGAAAGAAGTTCGCGAGGAAACAAATGAGATTATTGATAAAGTCAAGGGAACCCAGCTGGTGCTGTCGGTGGATCGGCTTGATTACACCAAAGGCATTCCGACGCGCCTGAAATCTTTCGATCAGTTTCTGGAAAAATATCCCGCCTATAAAGAAAAGGTGACCATGATCATGATTGTCGCTCCATCGCGCACTGAACTCAGCGATTATCATGAACTACTCTGTGAAATCGAGGAACTGGTTGGCCACATCAACGGTAAGCATGGTTCCATCGGCTGGGTGCCGGTCTGGTTCTTCTACCGTTCTTTCGGCTTCAATCACCTCACCGCCCTCTACTCCGTCGCCGATATTATGCTGGTGACCCCATTGCGGGACGGCATGAACCTGGTGGCCAAGGAATATGTCGCCGCCAGAGTGGACTATAAAGGGATGCTGGTGATCAGTGAAACCGCCGGCGCCGCCAGCGAACTCGGGGAAGCGGTAAGCGTGAACGCCAACAATATTCGCGAAGTGGCGGACGGCATAAAAACCGCCCTCGAAATGCCGGCTGTGGAAAAGATCGAACGCAACAAAGCCATGCATGATCGGCTGGCCCGCTACAATGTCGAATTCTGGGCCAACGATTTCCTCCGTCGCTTGAACAATGTGGAAGAGGTACAAAGAATAAACTCGTCGCAACAGCTGGACGAAGAAACGGACAAAAAACTTCTGACCGATGCCGAAAAAGCCGAAAAACGTCTTTTCCTGCTGGATTATGACACCAGCTTGACCGGATTCAGCGATCCGAAAAACGGCGGCCGGCCCAATAAAGAGCTTTATGAACTGCTGCGCCGCCTGGCCGAAGACCGGCACAATGAAGTGCTGATTGTCAGCGGCAGCAATAAATCCGCCATGCAGGATTGGTTCGGCGACCTGAACATCCATCTCGCCGCCGCTCACGGATTGTGGATCCGGCGAATCGGAGGCGAGTGGGAAACCACCGAAATACCCACGGAAGAATGGAAGGAAACACTGCGGCCGCTGCTGGAGATGCACACCGCCAGGACTCCCGGTTCCTACATTGAAGAAAAAGACCATTCCCTGGCCTGGCATTATCGACGCTGCGATCCTGAGCTGGCGGCGGTCAGGGTCAGTGAACTGAAGGATGCCTTTGAAGACTTGACCGGCAATTTGAATATCGGACTTATCAACGGCAATCGACAGATTGAAATCAAGGATTCTTCGATCAATAAAGGCCGCATCGCCTCCATTCTGCTTAATGAGAAAAAATGGGAGTTCATATTCGCTGTCGGCGATGACTGGAGTGACGAGGAGTTGTTCGTCATACTTCCATCCTCGGCGTACTCCATAAAAATCGGCATAGGCATGTCTCACGCTAATTACCGAGTGGAATCGACACAGGAGCTGCGCAACCTGCTCCACCGACTGGTAGCCGTGTGTTCAAACAAGAATTCACCGACAAACAAGGGTTAAGCTGCGATGCTAGAACAGAGTTTAAGTCAGCATCAGAAAATCCGCCAGGAGCAGACCTTGTCGTCTGTGCAGTACCAGTCTCTGGAGATATTAACCGCCAGCCTGCTCGAAGTTGAACAAAAAATCAATCAGGAACTGGCGGAAAATCCCACCTTGGAAGTTGTGGACAACGGCCTCGATCAGCCCGCCGGCAACCCCCTGGAGAACACCGCGGACTCGACGATTGCCGAATTGCCCGTGCGTGATGACGACGGCAGTGCTGAAGAGAACCTGCGAAATCAGCTGGTGGAAAACCTTATCCAATTACGCGAAAAAAACTACTCCCCTCCCCAGCCCTCCTCTGCTTACAACAGCCAGAACAATGAAGAAGACGAAGAAAGATATCAGCATTTCTGGGATTCGCTGGTAAGCGAAAAGTCATTCGAGGATCAGCTTTATGATCAGCTTAATCAAACCGAAGGATTAACTGAACGGCAAAGAACTCTTTGCCAGGAAATTATCGGCAGCATTGATCATTCCGGCTACCTGCGCAGTCATTTAGCCGACATCGCCACCACCCGCCAGGCCACAATGGAAGAAACAGAGCAGGCTCTGAGAGTGGTACAGTCGTTTGACCCTCCCGGTATCGGAGCCCGGGATCTGCGGGAATGTTTACTTTTGCAGCTGGAACGGCAAAATCGAAAGAACAGTCTCGCCTGGAAGGTGGTTGATAAGCATCTTCCAGAAATCGAAAGGAATAAACTGCAGACAATTTGCAAAAAACTGCGGTTATCCATACACGAACTGAAAGAGGCTCTGGAGGAAATACGTCGCCTCAATCCCCATCCCGGCAATATGCTTGATTCCGTATCGCCGACGGAATATATTGTCCCTGAAGTAACCGTGGAATTAGATGAGGACAGCGAACCGCAGATCCAGGTCCACCAGGAGCATATCCCGAAATTACGCATAGCAGATTACTATCTGCGCTTGCTGCAGGATCCGGAAACCTCCAAAGAAGCAAAAGATTATATTCGGGAAAAAATCAACGGCAGCAAAAGCCTGCTGAAAATGCTCGAGCATCGCGAGCGCACAATTGTTCGCATTGCCTGCGCCCTGGTCAAGCTCCAATATGATTTTTTCACCAAGGGACTCGACCATTTGGCGCCTTTGAAGATGTCTCAAGTCGCGGAAGAGCTGGATCTGCATGAGACTACCGTCAGTCGGGCCATAGCCAATAAATATATCCTTACCCCTTACGGGCTATTCCCGTTTCGATTCTTTTTCGCCTCCGGTCATCAGAACGACCAAGGGGAAGCCGTTTCAAGCCGGTCGCTGAAAATGAAAATCAAAGAAATGATCTCAGAGGAAGACCGCAGCAAGCCGCTGACCGATAAGCAGCTGGTCGAAGCATTGCAGAAAGAAGGATACAAACTGGCGCGGAGAACCATCGCCAAATACCGGGAAGAACTGAATATTCCCTCTTCCTCCAGGCGCCAGCAGTTCATCCCTTCCTGATTCCGTGATAAAATATACTTTTAGCCAATTCTTTAACGAATTCACAAGTACATGAAGGAAAAAACAGCAGTAACAGTCAGTTCACAGGACAGGATGACTGAGCTGGAGCCGCGGATGATGGAGATGAACCTGATTCTGGATAATCTGCGCAGCGCTTTTAATGTCGGCAACATCTTCCGCACGGCCGAAGCACTGCGGATCCAGGAAATCATTGGCTGCGGCTATACCGCCCTGCCCCCGCACCCTAAACTGGCAAAAACTTCCCGCGGCTGTGATCAGCTGGTGAGCAGTCGTCATTGCCCGTCCAGCTCGGAAGCGGCGGCCAGCGCCCGCCAGCAGGGACGCACCGTGGTGGCGGTCGAAACAACCAGCGAAAGCCGCTGTTTCTGGGACTGGCGAGCCTCTTTCCCCTTGACTTTAATTTTCGGCAACGAAGCTTTAGGAATAAGCCGGGACACCCTGGAGCAATGCCATGCAATTGTTTCTTTGCCGAACTACGGCAGAAAAAACTCCATAAATGTCGGCAATTGCGCCGCTGCGGTTATGTATGAAGCCAGACGGCAATGGGAGTTAGCTAGACCCTCCGCGAAAAGAGGTTAAGGCCTAATTTTGTGCTCACCTGGTCTCGCACCTGGTCTCGTCCGCCTCAGGCGAATCCAAAAAATGAGGAATCGAAAGAAAAACAGACAAGGTGCGAGACAAAGTGCGAGACAAAGTTTTTTATACCGCACCAGTCTCTCCCTCGGGGTATGTGGCGCACCGCGCCGGTGGCCGGGCTTATGTGAAACACAATTTTGAATGTTGAATATTGAATGGTGAATTTTGAAGTGGAGCTGCCTGGTCTGTCCGAAACTCAACATTCAGAATTCAGAATTCAATATTCATTATT
>PUNB01000251.1 GCA_003552565.1 Lentisphaerota bacterium | reverse complement strand
TGTGGGGGCGAAGTGTGGGGGCGAAGTGTGAGGCAATCTGGAGCGGGATCACGCGGATGTTTCTTCCAGCACCCGGCTGGTGGTTTTAAAATGAGTCTTGGCGATTTTTTCGAGAACCTCCCGGCCGTGTGTACTGACCGCCGAACAGGCGGCCTTGAAAACCGGTTCGCCGGCGCCTTTGGGGAGTTTCAAGCTAAATTCTTTTTCCAGATTCCCTAACCGGCTGACGAATTCCGCCCGCGCCAGTATGGACGCGGCCGCCACCGCCACATCAGCTTCTCCCTTGGTAATCTGTGCCAGTTCAATTTTTTTCCCTCTTTCCTGTAGTGAATTGCGTATCACTGATTCATGCGCAAACTTGTCAGAAACAGCTCGCGGACAGTCTGGCGTTTTTTCCAATAGATTTTCCAAAGCCCGGGCGTGGCCCCATCCCAGCAGACGATTCAGGTTGCCGATTTTCCGGTAGAGCCGATTATAAGCGTCCACTCCGATGGGGACGACTGAAAAACGTCGGTTGACAGTTTCCTTGATCTTGTGGGTGAGGCTGCTGATGTGGCGGTCATTTTTGATTATTTTAGAATCACGCACTCCCAACTCAAGTAATTTTCGGGCGCTTTCTTCGTCTGTGTAAACGGCGGCGATTACCAGGGGGCCGAAATAATCCCCTTTGCCGCTTTCATCCACTCCGATGTGCGGTTCAAACATTTGGGGATTATCCTTCTCCGCCAGCAGGTGTTCATATCCCATTCTTGCTTCCCCCGCAATCTCGGGCTCAAGAGTAAAGCGGACAAAATCTTCTGTGCCTTTTCCCTGGATAACGGTTTTTCCCGATTGATATACAATGATGACGGTTTTCTCTTTGCGCGCCCGCCAGCGGGCATGCGGCTGCTCGTCAAACTGCCAGTCGCGGTTTTTTAACAGTTCATATAAAACATTTATCTGGTCATCAGTCAGTTTTTGAACATAAGTATTGCGAACATTGCCCATAGTATGTTATACCTTGTTTACATGCACGGCTAGACTCTCCGCGAAAAGGGTTCGGAAACGAGATTAAGGCGAAAGATTAGGGTAAAAGATTAAGGGGAGCACCCATTTTTCCCTAATCTTTCTTTATAATCTTTCGCCTTAATCGCTTTCTTAACCGCCATCCTTGCTCGGGTACGCTTAAACGACCCGCTTAACCGACAAAAATGACAAAGTCGCCATTTTTACAGCCCGAAAAAAGGGCAAAATCGGGCATATTTTGATGAATAAAGCAAAATCCTATCTTGAACCCTTTACGGGCGGGTTGGAGACAAGAGAAGTCTATCGCTCTGTTTCCCACAATTCCGGCAAATGGTATATCAATATAGCTTAAAAGGTTAGCATTGTCATCCCATAACTCGAAAAAACACTGGACAAGGTTCGCGGGACAAGGTGAGCACAAAATTAGGTCTTAACCCCTTTTCGCGGAGGGTCTAGCCACAAAAAATGGAGCGGCCGCGTCCTCGCGGCCATTAAGGAATGCTCGCAGGGAATCGGGGCCTGTTTTGGCTCGCGGGGACCTGACCACTCTTCGTGTGGCTCAGGCAAGCTGCTCGCCCTCCATTATATGGCCGTGAGGACGCGGCCGCTCTCGAGGTATTGCCCAAGGATAAGTCTCACCCTCAGGGCGTCAGGCGCATCGCGCCGGAGGCGGGGCTTGTATGAAACAAAGGGATCAATAGCCACGAAAATGCACAAAAAATCTCTTATAGCTGGAACAAACGATGAGCTTATGTGTCGTAATGTGAAAGCAATCACAAAAAACATAGTATATTGCTTGCAGTGTTGGTAAATATAGATATGTTAAGTACTTTAATCGTTCGACGCGGTGCGAATCTTTTCTGAAACAGTCAATAGGGAGAAGTTGTAATATGTGCCAAAATACTGATAGCTCGGCGGTACAGGCGGAAAAACAGAAGCAGCCGGTGCGCAGCTTTGAAAAAATTCGGGAAATACTACGTGACAACAACCATGACCCGGCGCGGCTGGTGCCGATTCTGCAGAAGGTGCAGGAGGAGTATCGTTATCTGCCGGAGGATGCCATGAGTTACGTTGCCGCGGCACTTGGACTGCCGGCGGCGCGGGTTTACGGAGTTGCCACTTTTTATGCACATTTCGCTTTGCAGCCGAAAGGCAAATATATCATTCGCTTGTGCGACGGCACGGCTTGTCATGTCAAGGCTTCGATCCCTATACTGGAAGCTATGCGTTCCCGGCTTGGCTTGGGGGAAGAACAGGAAACCACCGATGACATGCTTTTTACGGTGGAGACCGTATCATGTCTGGGCGCCTGCGGTCTGGCGCCGGTTATGCTGGTCAATGAACAGACTTACGGACAGATGACTCCGGAGGGAGCGGTGGCTTTAATCGATAAAATCATGGAACAGGAGAATAATCAATGACGATGATGACTAAACCAGCGGTGGATTTAGAACTTTTAGCGGCTAAGTACACACAGCAGGCGGAGCGGGTTCGCCGGAGGCTGGTGGTGTGCGCCGGAACCGGCTGTGTCGCCGGCGGTGCGCTTGAAGTTCATCAGGCTCTTCTGGAAGCGGTCCAGGAGGCCGGACTGGAAGCGAAGGTTGAATTGCGGCAGGAGGAAGACGAGCAGACCGCAGGCCGGCAGGTCACGCGTATTTCAAAGAGCGGCTGCCAGGGATTCTGCCAGATGGGCCCCTTGGTGACGATATTCCCGGATAATATCCTTTATTGCCGTGTCGGGGTTGACGACGCGGCGGAAATAGTGGCGACTTTGCGGAATGGTGAAACTGTCGAGCGGCTGCTTTATCGCCATCCTGTATCGGGAGAGGTTTGCCGAGGCACCGGAGATATCCCTTTTTACAACCGACAGACCCGTACCGTATTGCAAAGCTGCGCATTCCTGGACCCGGAAGATCTGCGGGAATACGTGGCCAACAGCGGTTACGCCGCGGCCCGGGAGGCGTACTTAAACATGACACCGGAAGAGGTTTGTCAGGAAATTCTGGACTCGGGTTTGCGCGGCCGCGGCGGCGGCGGATTTCCCGCCGGACGTAAATGGGAGCTTACGCGCATTCAGGAAGGCGAGCGCAAATTTGTTATCTGCAACGGCGACGAAGGCGACCCGGGCGCCTTCATGGACCGCAGTTTAATGGAGGGCAATCCGCATAGTGTTCTGGAGGGAATGATGATCGCTGCCCGGGCGGTTGGCGCTTCGGAGGGAATTATTTATGTGCGGCTCGAATATCCGCTGGCGGTTAAACGAATTCGTCGGGCGGTGGCGGATGCCGAGGAATTCGGTATTATCGGCGACAATGTTTTCGGCAGCGGCCTGAAGATGCATTTTACGGTGATGGAAGGCGCCGGCGCTTTTGTCTGTGGTGAGGAGACAGCTTTGATCGCTTCGATTGAGGGACGGCGCGGCATGCCGGGAATTAAGCCGCCGTTCCCGGCTCAGTCCGGGCTTTGGGGCTGTCCCACGGTGATAAACAACGTCGAAACTCTGGCCACCGTGCCGCGTATAATCAACCTCGGCGCCGCCGAGTTCAAGCGCATGGGCAGTGACAATTCACCCGGCACCAAAACCTTCGCCTTGACCGGACATGTGGCCAACACCGGCTTGATTGAAGTGCCTTTCGGCACTTCCCTGCGGGAGATTGTTTACAATATCGGCGGCGGAGTCACTGATGATTCGGGCAAAGTGCTTGAGGACGGTTTCAAGGCGGTGCAGATCGGCGGCCCCTCGGGCGGCTGTTTGACTGACAAAGAGCTTGATCTGCCCCTGGACTTCGACTCTCTGCGGGAGGTCGGAGCGATGGTCGGTTCGGGCGGCCTGGTGGTGATGAATCAGCAGACCTGCATGGTCAGCGTGGCGCGGTTTTTCATGCAGTTCACTCAGAATGAATCCTGCGGAAAATGCGTTCCCTGCCGTGAGGGCACCCGACAGATGCTGGTGATGCTTGACGATATCATGGAGGGCCGGGCGGACGAGACGGTGCTGTCCGATCTCAAGGAGCTGGCGCGAACCGTGCAGATGACCTCGCTGTGCGGGCTCGGCAAAACTGCACCCTCGCCGGTGCTGTCAACGCTCGATTATTTCGCTGAAGAATATCGGGCGCATGTCGAGGATAAGTTCTGTCCCACCGGTCAGTGCAAGGCTCTGGCCAGGCCGGAGATAGATCCGGAAAAATGTATCGGCTGCACGGCTTGTGTGCGAAAATGTCCAGTCGATGCCATCAGCGGCGAGCGCAAGCAGCCGCACCAAATCGATGTGGAACTGTGCGTTAAGTGCGGCGCCTGTGTCGAAGTCTGTAAATTCAATGCCATAACGGGAGTATAAACCATGCGGAATACCAGCGAAACAAAAACAACTCTGACAGTTAACGGCCGGGAAGTGTCGTTCAACGAAGAAACCAACCTTCTGGCGGTTCTAAGGAAAGCCGATATTGACATACCGACCTTTTGTTATCATTCGGAACTGAGTGTGTACGGCGCCTGCCGATTGTGTATTGTCGATGTCGAGGGCCGGGGAATAGTCACCTCGTGCTCGACCGCACCGGAGCCGAACATGCGCGTGCGGACCGATACCAAAGAATTGCGGCAGATGCGTAAAATAAATGTCGAACTGCTGCTGGCCGGGCACCAGCGGGAATGTCCCACCTGCGACAAGAGTGACACCTGTCGGCTGCTGGAGATCGCCAGGCGTCTGGGTATTGATGAAATCCGTTTTAAAGAGAACAATCGTCAGCAGCCTCTGGATCGCAGCGGCGTATCGCTGGTGCGCGATCCGAATAAGTGCGTGCTGTGCGGAGACTGTGTTCGTTATTGTGGTGAGATTCAGGATGTGGGAGCCATAGATTTCATCGGACGCGGCGCCAAAACCCAGGTGGCGCCGGCCTTTAATAAAGGTCTCGGCGAGGTCGAGTGTGTTAATTGCGGCCAGTGCGCCGCCGTCTGTCCCACCGGCGCTATCACTCCGCGTTCGGAGATTGAGGATGTATGGGAAGCGCTGCATGATCCTGATAAGACTGTGGTGGTTCAGCTGGCTCCGGCGGTAAGGGTGTCGGCGGGCGAAGCCTTTGGCGGAGCGCCGGGTGAATTAGCCACCGGCCGGCTCGTGGCCGCCCTCAAGCGTCTCGGCTTTGACCAGGTTTACGACACTTCTTTCACGGCCGACCTGACTGTTATCGAAGAAGCGAATGAGTTTCTGACTCGTTATCAGGCGGGTGAAAAACTGCCGCAGTTCACTTCCTGCTGTCCGGCCTGGGTAAAGTTCATGGAGCAGTATCATCCGGAAATGCTGCCTAATCTTTCGACCTGCCGGTCGCCCCAGCAGATGTTTGGTTCATTAGCCAAACGGATGCTGCCGGAACGACTGGGAGTGGAGAAAAAGAACCTTGTGGTCGTTTCGTTGATGCCCTGCACAGCCAAAAAGTTCGAGGCTAAAAGAGAGGAGTTCTGGAGCGATGAAATGGCGGATGTTGATCATGTGTTGACGACTCAGGAAGTTACCCGCATGATTAAAGAAGCGGGTATTCGTTTTACCAATCTTGAGCCGCGGGCGTTCGATATGCCGTTCGGTTTCAAAACCGGCGCCGGCGTGATTTTCGGCAGTTCGGGCGGGGTCACCGAGGCGGTTCTGCGTTACGCCTATGAAGAAGTCACCGGCAGCCGACGTGAAGAATTTGAATTCCACCAAGTGCGGGGGAACCGCGGTTTGCTGGAAACTGAGGTTGAACTGGGAGAGAATAAAATTAAACTGGCGGTGGTCTTTGGCCTGGGCAACGCTCGTCAGCTGGTTGAACGAGTGGCAAGGGGAGAAGCTGATTATGATTTTGTAGAAGTCATGGCTTGCGCTGGCGGCTGTGTCAGCGGCGGCGGACAGCCGGTGAACGGCGAGGAAGAAACGCGGGAACGAAGGATTCACGGCCTGTTCAACGCCGATGAAACCCTGCAGCTGCATGCACCCCAGGAAAATCCTTATGTTCAGGAAGGGTATAATAAGGTTCTGCGGGAGCCGGGCAGTGAAATTGCCCATCGGCTTCTGCATACCGATTACACCAATCGTCGTCCGACTCTCGGTCTGGAAGTGCCGGAGGAGCATCATCCGCGGCCGAAAGAAAAAGTTAAGATCGAGGTTTGTGTCGGCACTGGATGTTTTCTGCGGGGGTCGCAAGAGCTTTACAGTGAGCTTGCCGCTTACCTGAAAGAAACCGGTCAAGAGGAAGAAGTTGAACTCTGCGGCACTTACTGCCACGAACGCTGTGACCGCGGTCCGGTGATGGCCATGGCCGGTATAAGGCCGATGACCTGTAGAAAAACCTGGATGAGCGAGCATGGGCCGGTGGTGTCGGTCGATGAAGAGCTTCTGGAGAATTGCGATGTCAATGCCGCCAAAACGGCGATTCAGGAAAAACTGAAAAAACTGAATTAGCCGCAGGGGCATTTTCTTCCAGCAAACAATAAAAATAAAGAAGAAACTTTTCATGCATGAATTATCGCCGGTGTTTACGGAAAAAGCGGAGTGCCGCGACTGTTACAAATGTGTTCGTAACTGTCCGGTCAAAGCTATTCGCCTGGAAAACGGCCGGGCGGCGGTGCTTGAAGAACTATGTATCGCCTGCGGTTCGTGCGTGAATGCCTGTCCGGTCGGCGCCAAACGCATTCGCGATGACCTGCTGCAGGCTCGCGAGCTGCTTAAAAGCGGCCGTCCAGTGATCGCCTCGCTGGCGCCTTCGTTTGTCAGTGAATTTCCGGATGTGTCCCCGTCAAAAATGATTCACGCGCTGAAACAGCTCGGTTTTACGGCGGTATCCGAGACTGCCCTCGGCGCCCAGCAGGTGAGCGCTTCGATTGCACGGCAAATAAGCCAGGAGACTGAGCCGCGTATGTTTATTTCTTCGGCCTGTCCGGCGGTGGTGGAGCTGCTTACCAAGTATCATCCTGAGCATGCAGGAGCTTTGACCAGTCTGATCTCGCCGGTGCTGGCGCACTGTCGTATGCTGAAAAATCATTTTGGCGAAGACGCGGCAGTGGTTTTCTTCAGCCCTTGCGCAGCCAAGAAAAAAGAAGCCTCCACGCATCCGGAGCTGCTGGAAAGCGCTTTAACCTTCGCCGATCTTCGGCAGTGGCTGCGGCAGGAAAACATAGACCCTTGGACGGTTAATCCGGATAAAGCTGATGTTTTTGAGCCGGAAGCGGCTCGTGAAGGGGCTTTGTACCCGGTGGACGGCGGCATGATTGACAGTCTAAAGCCGCACATCGGGATGGAGCAGGTGGATTACATGGATTTTTCTGGAATCGAAGCCATTCAGCAGGCACTGCGGGATGTTGATACAGCTTCTCTCGAACGTCATCTGTTTCTGGAGCTTCTGGCCTGCCGAGGCGGCTGTGTCAACGGGCCGGGAGCTGAACAGGAGAGGGGCGGCACCGTGGCCCGGCGGCGCATGGTTTATAATTACGCCCCTCGGCATCTCGAACCCACACCTGGAATGGATCTGGACCTGCGTTGGGAGTGGGTTGAAGAGCCGGTGGTGAAAGGAAATTTTTCGTCCATGGAAATTCGCCAGGCGCTGAAGCAGGTAGGAAAGTACCGGCAGGAAGATGAACTCAATTGCGGCGGCTGTGGTTATGATAACTGCCGGGCTTTCGCCGAGGCTTTGCTGGAGGGTAAGGCGGAACGGGGAATGTGTGTTTCCTATATGCGGAAACTGGCTCAAAATAAAGCCAACGCCTTGCTTAAAACCATGCCTTCCGGGGTAGTGCTGGTGGATGAAAACCTATGTGTGGTGGAATCGAATGAACCTTTCGCTAAACTTCTGGGCCAAGAAGCCTGGGAGATTTATCAGGCCCGCCCGGGAATGGAAGGGGCGCGGCTGGAGCGGCTGGCTTCTTTTCATGCTCTCTTCGCCAATGTCCTGGAGACAGGGGTGGACCTGCTTGACCGCGATCTGAAACTGGATCAAAAAGTGGTGCGGATTTCCATTTTTTCCATTGAAAAACACCGATTGGTCGGCTCCATTCTGCAGGATATAACCCAGCCCGCTGTACAGCGGCAGGAAGTGATTCGCCGGGCCCGAGAGGTTATTGATAAGAACCTTCGGACTGTTCAGGAAATCGCCTGTCTGATGGGGGAGAACGCGGCGGAAACGGAAGTTATACTGGACTCGGTAATCAACTCCTTCACACCGGAGGAAAAGTCGGCGCATGAACCCTCGGAAATTTATCGAAATAGATCATTGCCAGGCTCGTAAGCATGGCCATAAGGTAAGCGGCGATCAGCTGTTTGTACGGCGGATTGTCGAGGAAAACCGGCTGCTGGCCGTGCTGGCCGACGGCTTGGGAAGCGGAATTAAGGCCAATGTTCTTTCCGGGCTGACCGGCAGAATGGCTCTGCGCTGTATTACCGGCCGCATGGACATCCGCAGAACAGCGGAGAGAATCCTGGACATCCTGCCGGTGTGCGGAAGCCGCGGTATCGCTTACTGCGCTTTCACGATTGTCGATGTCGACGGGGCGGCCGGCTCGGCGAGAATAATTGAATTTGACAACCCCCGAGCTGTGTTTGTGCGCGGCGGCCGGTTCCTCGAATTGGCGGCGGAGCCGGTTAAGCTGCGGCGGCAGGTGGTGAAAGACCGGGAATGTGTGGTTTACCATACTGAATTACAGGTTCAGGAAGGTGATAGGCTGATCCTTTTTTCCGACGGTGTCACCCAGGCGGGTATGGAAGATGCTGGAGCACCCTTGGGGTGGGGACGGCAGGCGGCGGCTGAATACATTCTGTCGGTCATTCAGCAGGCTCCAGGGGTTTCAGCCCGGACATTGGCGGCGCGGCTGGTTGATCAGGCTCTGAACTATGATCATGCTCAGCCGCGCGACGATATTACCGCGGCGGTGGTCTATCTGCGTCAGCCGCGGCATCTCCTTCTGGCTACCGGGCCGCCCATTGATGCGAGCAACGATGCAGAGATGGCCTGGCGCATTGAAAAGTTTGATGGCCGCAAAATTATCTGCGGCGGTACCACCGCGGCTATCTTCGGTCGGGAAACGCGACGGCGAATAAATATGGATATTGATGATCTAAATGATTATCTGCCGCCCGCTTCGAAAATCGAAGGAATCGATCTGGTGACCGAGGGGTCGCTTACTCTGGAAAGAGTGGCGGAGCTGCTGGAAAACCATAGCTCCGAACAATGGCAACAATGCGAAGACGCGGCGGTGCGGATCATCAGACTGATGCTGAACAGTGACATAATTCATTTTCTCATAGGCACCAAGGTCAACGATGCCCACCAGGAGCCGACAACCCCGGTGGAGGTTGACCTGCGCCGTAATGTCGTGCGGCGGATCAGTCGATGCCTGGAAAATCGCTATAGCAAAGAAACCAGATTCCGCATGATTTAATTAGAGACTTGAGGAACACCTCAGGACTTCGGGGGGGCTTTGAAATTATACTTGGCTTTACGAGCGGTGATCGAGAATTCGATATCTTCCCGAACGTTCTCGAATTTGTATCTGCCGTCTTTGTCGGTTTTGGTTTTTCCGAGCGGGCCGGCATCTATTTCAACTCCTTCAAGAGGTGTGCCTTTATGGACGACGCGTCCTTTTACCTCGACCAGCTTAATCGCTTTTACCTCAATATCCTGATCTTCTTCGCCGGCGACACCTTCAATGGATGAAGGCTCAAATTCGAATTGCGGTTTGCTGAAGCTTAAGCTGTACTTGACACCGCAGTCCACTTCGCGGAAGCGGAAAGTACCGTCTTTGCCGCTTTCCGTCTTGCCAAGCTTGCCGCCGTCAACTTGCACTCCCTCGAGGGGATTGTCATTGTGAATAATCTTGCCGCCCACAGCGGTAAGTTCAATGGCATTTATTTCCAGTGACAGGTCATCCTCAAGGCTGCCTTGAGTGACGGGCGGGTCAAAACGGTAACCCGGCTTGCTTAGAGTGATTTTGTAATCACTGCCTTCAGGAATGTCTTTAAAAATGAACGAGCCATCCTTGTCGGTGCTGACTTTTCCCAGGCCGGCGCCGTCAACTTTCGCCTCAGGCACAGGATTTTCCTCCTGGTCCTTAATCATTCCCCAGATGGTGAGCAGTTGTTCCGCCTCCAGTTCCAGCTCGCTTTCGGCTGCTTCACTGGCTTTGATTTTTATTTCCGCGCCCTTGCTCGAGGAGGCCGTTTGGCCGACGGCTGAATCTTTTTCCTCGTCTTTTTGTTTTTCTGCTACCGGGGTGGCGGTTTTTATCTCTTTCTCCTTGGTGTCATCCTTGGATGCTGTATCTTCATCCTTCTTGGAGGAAGGAGCCGGCGATTCGTCAGATTCTTTGGCTTTATCATCCTGCGCGGATTTTGCCGATGATGCGTCGGTTTTATCAGAAGCCGCCTCCGGTGCTGCTTTTCCCGACGCCTCCTTCTCAGATTCTTCGGTGTCCGGCTTCCCGCGAGCTCTTATTTTATTGGCGAAACCAGCCAGAGGCATGGTGGCGGTTGAATGGTCCTTATCCTCATCATCATTGTCTGCGTCTTCAGCCTCTTCCTCTGTAGAAAGATGTGAGACCGTCAGGTTGAAAATACAGATTTGAAACGGTTTGTCCATTTCAATCGGAACTTCCTTGTTGGCCTCTATTCGCTCGCCGTCGACAAGGATTCCGTTGAGACTGCCGAAATCGGTAATGTAAGCCTTCGGCTCCTTGCTCTCTCCGTCTAAACGCAGCTTGCCGTGGTAACCCGAGACCGCCGGGAAGTCCAGCGGGATGTCGTTATCCTTAAGGCGGCCGATCTTTACTTTCTGAGGCGGAAATGTGTAAGTCTTGCCTTGGCCTTCGTCGTCTTTCTTGGAGCTGACTGTGATTTTGTATAACATAGTTAATTTCCTTTATTTTGTATCAATTCTGAGAATTGAGAATGGCGAAGCTTTTTATTGTTGATCCTGCTTTCGTTACATTCAGCGGCGGTGCGATGGCGCTGCCTGTGCAAATAATATTTCATCGCATCTGCTTTATTCAAAAGAATGACTGCTGTGCAAAAAATATATTTCAATCTATGGATGATGCTATTTATTCTGACCGTAATATAGTTATTGCTTAGAATATCGCAAGTTTAAGGTTAATTTAATTGTCGGCTTGAAAATAATTGTTGAAAATGTGAAGTTAAAATTAGTCTCAGAATATGTTGCGCCGTCTTTGAAACTTAAAATTATCAAAACTAAATCTGTCGATGCAGCGTGAAAAATCTGCGTAAATTGTATATAGCAATTTTTATGCCAAAGGCTTTATCCTGTTTATTTATGCGAATTCGGCCATGCGTCATTCATGAGGGCTGAAAGATGAAGAAGGAAGTCGGAATTCCGAGTTTTTATTGTTGTATTCATAACTGCACTGGACAAGCGGTCAGATATTTTTAGCGGCTATTCTTATCTGCGGCAACTTGGTTCGGGAATTATTCAGGTTAGCTGCAGGCGGTGGACAAAAAGATAATCGAAGGTATAATTCATGTTCGCAGCGGAAATAATTCTAGGAGGTTCTGTTATTTTATGGATTCATTGGTGACTCAGTTTGAAGAGGCGCGCCGACAGGCGCTGGAGAGTTTGCGCCAGGCCGAGGATCGGCAGGCGGTGGAGAATGTTCGGATTCACTACCTGGGACGCAAAGGAGTTGTACCGAACCTGTTCAGAGAAATGGGAAAAGTCTCTCCGGAAGAACGGCCGCTGGTGGGCAAAACCGCTAATCAAACTAAAAATGAGATACAGGCGGCCGTGGACGAGGCTTTCAATAGGCTGGCGGAGAAGGAGGAACCCGACGCGGGGGTGGATGTGACCATGCCGGCCCGCCGACATCCGCTGGGGACTAAACACCCGATTTCTCAGGTTATGGATGATGCTGTGGATATCTTTCGCCGCATGGGGTTTATTGTGGCGGACGGGCCGGATCTGGAAACAGAGTATCATAACTTCGATGCCTTGAACACTCCGGCCGATCATCCTTCCCGGGATGTACAGGACACTTTCTACCTGCCGGATGGCCGCCTGCTGCGGACTCAGACTTCACCGGTGCAGATCCGGGTGATGGAGCAGCAGCCGCCGCCGGTGCGGATTGTCTGTCCCGGGCGTTGTTTCCGTCGGGATACTCCTGATGCCACTCATTCCATGAATTTCCATCAGATCGAAGGTCTTTATGTGGATCGCCAAGTGTCCCTGGCAGATCTGAAGGCGGCACTGACCATGTTCGCGCATGAATTGCTGGGAGAGGATGTGAAAGTGCGGTTCCGCCCCCACTTCTTTCCTTTTACCGAACCCAGCCTGGAGTATGATTTTTCTTGTATCATGTGCGGCGGGCGCGGCTGCCGTGTCTGTAAAAATTCCGGCTGGCTGGAGATATCAGGAGCCGGCATGGTTGATCCGGCGGTCTTTCAGGCAGTCGGTTATGATTCGGAGGAATGGAGCGGTTACGCCTTCGGCATGGGGGTGGAGCGAATCGCCATGATCCGTTATGCCGTCAGTGATATTCGTTTGCTGTATGAAAATGATCTGCGCTTTCTGAAGCAGTTTTAAGCAGGGTGAATTAATATGAAAACTTTATTGAAATGGTTGCGACAATATTTTGACTTCAACTGGAAAGTTGAGGAGTTGACTGAGATATTGACCATGGCCGGGCTCGAAGTTGAGGGTGTTGAAGGTGCCTTTGAACTGCCCGAAACAGTTGTGGTCGGGCGCATAGAAAAAAGAGAAAACCATCCGGACGCTGACAAGCTCAGTGTCTGTTCCGTCGAGATTGGAGCTGAACAGCCCCTGCAGATTGTCTGCGGGGCGCCGAACAGCGATCCCGGGCTTAAAGTGCCAGTGGCACTGCCGGGTACGGAGCTGCCGACCGGCTTGAAAATCAAGCGGGCAAAATTGCGCGGGGTGGAGTCAGAAGGAATGATGTGCAGCGCCGCCGAACTCGGAGCGGGAGAAGATGAGAGCGGACTTCTGGAGCTGGGCCAGGATGCGGTTGTAGGACAAGCCGCGACAGCCTGGTTAAGTTCTGACACAGTGGTTGACTGGGAGATCACCCCCAACCGGCCCGATTGGCTTTCCCACTTCGGCATTGCTCGGGAGATCGCGGCTTTGGCCAGAAAACCGGAGGAACTGCGGTATCCGGAAGTCGATTCGGGTGCACCGTCAGAATCGGATGTCCGGGAATGGGCTTCGGTGGAAGTCTTGGATCAGTCCTTGTGTCCGCGATACACCGCCCGGGTGCTGACGGATGTTAAAATCGCGGAAAGCCCGCGGTGGCTGCGGGATTCACTGACGGCGGTGGGGGTGCGGCCGGTAAATAACGTGGTGGATGTGACCAATTATGTGATGCTTGAATGCGGCCAGCCGCTGCACGCGTTTGATTATCATAAGCTGACCGAGGGGAAGGTGATCGTTCGGCGGGCCGAGGAAGGAGAAAAAATGATGACTCTGGACGGCGGCGAACACACTTTGACACCTGAACAGCTGGTCATTGCCGATGCGCGGAAAGCTGTCGCCCTGGCCGGTGTCATGGGCGGCGCCAATACGGAAATCAGCGAGGAAACCGAAACCGTGCTGCTGGAAAGCGCCGCCTTTAATCCCGGCAACGTTCGAGCCACGGCTCGAAAACTCGGACTGCATTCGGAATCTTCCTATCGTTTTGAGCGCGGAGTTGACTGGGAAATGGTCGAGTACGCCAGCCGACGGGCGGCATTTCTGCTGCAACAGACAGCCGGCGCCCGGCTGATTGAAGGGTGTCTGGATTTTTACCCGACACCCTGGCGGGCTGATCTGGTGCCCTGCCGCCTCTCGCGCATCAATCAGCTGTTGGGAATCGATATAACCGTTGAACAGGCGCGGGAATACTTCCGCTGCCTCGGACTTGATATATGGGAACAGAGTGAGACCGCGCTGACAGTGCGGATACCTTCCTTCCGCCTGGACTTGCAGAGAGAAGCGGACCTTATAGAAGAGGTGGCTCGCATGTACGGCCTGGATAACATTCCCGCCAAACGTCCCGCTTCGATTGTCGGCGGCGGGTTGAAAGATGACGCCGGCCGAGAGCTGGAGGAGGCTCGTAAAGCTCTGCTTGGTCTGGGGCTCAGCGAAACCATGACCTACAGCACGATTTCGGTTGAAGAAGGCGCTCGGGCCGTGGACGGCGGGGATGAGGAGCGTCTGGTAAAGCTGGCCAACCCCATAAGTGCTGAAGCCGCCTGCATGCGGCCCTCAATGTGGACGGGGCTGCTGCGGACCGCCGCCGTTAATTCCGCCAGAGGAAACCTTGATCTAGGTGTTTTTGAAATCGGGCGCGTGGTTGTCAGCGATCCCGCCCTGCCGGAAGAAAGATACCAGGCTGGATTGCTGCTGAGCGGTCGAGTGCATCCGGAGCGTTATGGAGAGGAGCGCGAGCGCCAGTATGACTTTTTTGACTTGAAAGGCATTCTGGAAGATTTTTGCGAGGCACTTCTGCTGCCCCCTCCGGAATGCCGGCCCTGTGAAGACGGGAAATTCGTTGAGGGAGAAAGAGCGGAAATGCTTATTCAAGGTCGAAGAGCGGCGGTCTTCGGCCGGGTTCACGCCGATCATTGCCGGGGGATGCGGCTGCATTATCCGCTTTATGCCGCTTTGTTTGAACTGGACTCGGCATTGTCGCTGGAGCGCCGTCAGAAAGTTTTCCGCCCCCTGCCGCAGTATCCGGCCACGGCGCGGGATATTTCCATGGTGGTGCCTGCTTCCATAACCCATCGGCAGATAGTGGAGACTGTTCAGGAGACCGATTCGCAATGGCTGGAACAGATTGCATTGTTTGATTTGTATGAAGATGCTGAAAATCTGGGCAAAGATCGCCGCAGCCTGGCTTATTCACTGGTTTATCGGCATTCCGGCCGGACATTGACCGATGAAGAGGCGAACCAGGAACATGAAAGAATAAAATCACACCTGCAGTCCAGGCTGGCGGTTGATTTCAGGTGAAAGGCAAGGCTTATTATGGACACTGAAAAAATTGAAGGCTTGACGAGCGATCTTCTTAAGGCTCTGGGTGAAAACCCTGAGCGCGAAGGGTTGCGCGATACTCCCCGCCGAGTGGCTCAGAGCTGGGGGTTTCTGACCAGCGGCTATCGGCTTGATCCGGAAGAACTGATCAATGGCGCCATCTTCAATGAAGACTGTAATCATATGATCGTTGTTCGCGATATTGAGATTTACAGTCTTTGCGAACATCACATGCTGCCCTTTTTCGGCCGCTGTCATATTGGTTATATTCCCCGCGGCCGAGTGTTCGGTGTCAGCAAGCTGGCCCGGCTGGTTGACTGCTTCGCCCGGCGGCTGCAGTTGCAGGAGCGGCTTACCGGACAGATCGCCCGGATAGTGGCTGACAACCTCAAACCCGAAGGTGTCGGCGTGGTCATGGAAGCCAAGCATTTGTGCATGATGATGCGGGGAGTGGAGAAACAGAATTCCTGCATGGTCACTTCCGCCATGCTCGGCAGTTTTCATGACAGCGTTGCCACCCGCAACGAATTTATGCATCTGCTTGAACGGAAGGGGGACGGGTAATTACTGCAATCCGCGACGCTGTAATATGAAAATATGCCATGTGATCACTCGGATGATTGTCGGCGGCGCTCAGGAGAACACCTGGCTGACGGTCCGAGGGCTGCGCGAGAAGGGTCATCAGGTGACGCTGCTTACCGGTCCCGCCGAAGGCCCGGAGGGCAGGCTTCTGGAGCATGATTCATGTTTGACTGATGTCGAAGTGGTCGAGGAGCCCTGCCTGCTTCGCCGTGTCGCCCCCCTCAATGATCTGCGGGTGTGGAGGCGGATGCGTGAATTTTTCCGAGACCGTCAATTCGATATCGTCCATACCCACTCTTCCAAGGCCGGGATTCTTGGGCGTTTCACCGCCCGTGGAAACACTCCGGGGGTCTTGCATACCATCCACGGACTGCCTTTTCACGCCTATCAGAATCGGCTGCTTAACTCTATTTGCGTCCAGGCGGAGAAAATGGCGGCGCGCCGTTGTGATTATATCTGCGCCGTGGCTCAGGCGATGACTGACCAGGCTGTGGCGGCGGGGATCGGTACCCCCGAGCAGTACCGGACGGTTTACAGCGGCATGGAACTGGAACCATACTTGACCCCCGATCCGCGGGCTGCTGCGGAACTGCGTCAGCGCTGGAATATCCCTCAGAACGCTCCGGTGATCGGCAAGATCGCCCGCCTTTTTGACCTCAAAGGACATGAATTTCTGATCGCCGCCGCCCCTGAAATTATCCGCCGTTTCCCGGAGGTGATTTTTCTTTTGGTCGGCGATGGGGTTTTACGTCCTCGGCTGGAGCGGATGGTTGAAGAAAAGGGCTTGATGAATAATTTTGTTTTCACCGGCCTGGTGTCGCCGTCCGAGATACCTTCTTACATAGAGCTGATGGACGGATTGGTGCATTTGTCTCTGCGCGAGGGGCTGCCGCGAACCGCGGTGCAGGCGCTGGCAGGCGGCAAACCAGTGGCGGCTTTTGCTCTCGACGGAACACCGGAGGTGGTAAAGCCGAATGAGACCGGTTTCCTGTGTCCGCCGGAAGATATTGATTCGGTACAGCGGGCGCTTCTTCAGATGCTTGAGGAACCGGAGGAGTCCCGGCGAATGGGGCTGGCCGGCCGGGAGCTGGTGCGGCGAATGTTCGACTGGCGCTTAATGGTCGAACGGCTGGAAGATTTGTATAAGCTTACTTTAAACAAACAGGCGGTTGAATGATGAATGCCGACACTAAGATCACCAACAAACTGGAAGATTACCTGGAAGCGGTTTGGCGTTTGCAGCAGGCTCAGGGGCATGCGCACGTGCAGGAGATCGCGGATATCGTGGGAGTCCACAAATCAACCGTGACCACCGCTCTCCAGAGCCTGGTAAAAAAAGACCTGGTCAATTATCATCCCTATCGGACCGCCACCGTCACCGAAAAGGGAGAAGCGGCGGCGCGGGAAGTGGAGAGAAAGCACCGATTGATTCGCCAGTTCATGATCTCGGTGCTCTATCTGGATGTTAAAACGGCCGACGAAAACGCCTGTCGCATCGAGCACGCCCTGGGCCCCCAGGCCTTCCGCCGTCTGGCTGAATTCATGGCTTACGTGCAGGAATCTTCCCAGGGGGCGGAACTCATGGCGGGCTTTCAGAATTACCTGGCTGAATCTCTCGGAGAACGGGAGACTAAGGATCTAAACTGAATTCGCGCATCGATGCCGCGCGGCTGATGAGATCGGCAGGTTCGCGCTTGAATAAGGATGGCAAACCTCCAGCAATGGCAGTTCATCCTGATATCAGGAAGGCGGTTGTTGAAATGATTAAGGTTTTTTAATGGGTAGATTCAAGCATCATCAACCTGCGCCTTGTTTGTCTTTTGATAAATGCTGGGGAAAAACTGACAGCAGGGGATATCCGGGGGTATCGGTGGTTACACATTGTCGAACAGTCGGATGGGTCGCCGCCGCCCTGCTTCAACACTTGCCTGATAAGCTTGTTTGCCGTTTGGGGGATAACCCAGTATTGGCGGCGGCTCTGCATGATGTCGGGAAAATTTCGCCTGGGTTTCAGTTGAAGTATTTCCGGCAGAACTTGGCTCAGAAAAATCATCCTCTGGCCGCTTTTTACAGTACTTTTGACGAGAACCATGCGGGTGTCAGTGAGGTAACTTTATCGGCTGTTTATGGGGACGGAAAACGAGTTCCGCAGGTAGCTCAGGTCGCCGGTGTACATCATGGTGTCCGGGAAGAAAAAAATCAAATCACAGACGATTATATTACGGAAGCTCCGGAATGGCGGGAGGAGCGGCGTAAATTCATTCGTTGTATGGTGGATGAATTTGGTGAACTGGGTGCTCAGCCGGGTGAAGGAATGCCGACAATGCTGCTGGCGGGTTTGGTATGTGTCGCCGACTGGATCGCTTCAGACGAAGCCCTTTTTGATTCTTCACAGGAAAGACAGGAACTTGAAGGTTCGTACTTAAAAATTCGCGCGCAAGAGGCTGTTTCGCTTTGCGGCTGGCGGAAAGCGCGGATGCGGTCGGATGTCAGTTTCGAAGAAGCTTTTGGCTTCCCGCCGAATCAAATGCAGGCAAAGTTTGTTTCTCATATCAAATCCCCCGGGGTATATGTACTTGAGGCTCCCACGGGGATGGGGAAAACTGAGGCGGCGCTTTTTGCCGCTTATGAGTTGATGAAAGAAGGAGAAGTATCCGGTTTCTATTTCGGCCTTCCCACGCGACTGACCAGTGACCGGATTCATATTCGGGTTAATGAATTCCTGCAGAAAATCTGCATTGACGAGAGAAACGCTCGCTTGGCTCACGGCAACGCCTGGCTGTCGCGCTTTTCTCTCGACAACGGTCCTGCTGACGAACAAAGCGATGATAACGTGGAGGCCTGGTTTAATCCATTAAAACGCGCTTTGCTTTATCCATTGTCGGTCGGAACTGTTGATCAGGCTTTATTGGGAGTGCTCAATGTACGCCATTTTTTTCTTAGACTCTTCGGTCTGGCCGGAAAAGCGGTGATTCTGGACGAAGTTCATTCTTATGATGTCTTCACCGGCTCTCATCTTGACACTCTGGTCGAAGTGCTGAAAGAGCTGGACTGCGCAGTGATTATCCTTTCCGCCACTCTTACCGCCGGCAGACGGGCGGACCTGGCCAAAGAAATAAGCATGTCTTCTTCGGAAGAATATCCTTTATTGACCACTCCGGACGGAGCAGCCTATTCATCCCCGCCTCCTGCCGACAAAAATATCCGGATAAAATTACGTCAATGGTCCGGGCCGGAAGTCGCGGAAGCGGCCTGCGAAAACGCCTTGCGGGGAGCGAATGTTTTGTGCGTGGCAAATACAGTCGCGCAAGCTCAGCAGTGGTATCGAACGATTAAAGCGGAGATGGGCGAAGGGGCTTTTGAAATTGGACTCCTGCATTCAAAATTTCTGGGAGTGCATAGAGAGGGAAAAGAAGAACATTGGATGTGCCGTCTCGGTAAAACAGGTGTTCGGACAAAAGGCTCAGTGCTAGTGGCGACTCAGGTGGTTGAGCAGAGTGTGGACATTGATGCCGATTTGCTGATCACGGAACTGGCTCCGACGGATATGCTTATTCAAAGACTGGGAAGATTGTGGCGGCATGAGCGTGAACATCGTCCATTGGAAGAACCCGCTGTCATAATTATCACCGGGCATCTGTCAGACAATGCTGATGCGGATCAATTATGTGAAAGTCTCGGTGTTCCCAATACTCGCGTTTATTCCCCTTACATTCTTTGCCGAAGTTATGCTGTATGGAAAAACTATGATGGCCGAACTTTATCCCTTCCCGCGCAAGTCAGGGAACTGCTCCATGACACTTATGAAGCCGGCTTTGCTGAACCGCCCGCTTGGGAACAATTACGCCAGGCACAGGAAAAGACGGAAAACAGATTGCGGCGCATGGCCGCCGCCTTCCAGGCGGGTGTCGACGGTATGCCCGTTGGGCGAGATGATGAAAAAGCTCTGACTCGCTACAATGATCGCCCTATGCAGGATGCGGTTATTGTTAGAGATGTCGATGACCGCGGATCTGAAGCGACTGTCTGGCTTTTAAGCGGCGAAAAGCTGGAATTGTCAGCTTTTCAGCGCAATATACACGCGGCCGCTTCGCTCCGCAGCAACATGCTTTCCCTGCCGGCTTATCTATTGCCGCACACCGCTTCTCCTCCAGCCTGGCTTAGAAAAAATCTGGATGCGAGAACAATGATCCTCACCCGACAAGACGATGGCACACTTTATTCGGGCGAGGAAAACATCGGCCTGTCTTATGATAGCGAAAAAGGTCTGCAGCGAATATCATCTTTATCAGTATCTTTAAGGTTGCATAAAGGTCAAGACATTGATATATTTAAACCATACAGTGATTATGATGTCGAATTGGAAGGAGAGTTTAATGAACTTAGTGACTGGTGAATGGCTCCCTGTGCTTTATCAAAGCGGGGAGGTGAAAAAAGTAAGCCTTGAAAACTTTTTCCGCGATGCCGATCATATAATTGACCTTGCCGTTCCGCCCCACCAGCGTGTCGCCCTCATGCGATTGTTAATCTGTATAGCTCAAACCGCGTTAAACGGACCGGAGAATGAAGATCAGTGGAGCGCGTGTAAAAAGGATATTCCGGATGCCTGCCTTGAATACCTGACTGAGCATACAGAAAAATTCAATCTTTATGGCGACAATCCTTTTATGCAGGTTCCCACTCTGAAGGCCAGCCATAACGCGACTGTGGATAAACTTGACTTTGGTCTGTCAAGCGGCAATAACGCCTGTTTGTTTGATCATGCCGCTTCCCCGGCCGGACGACTCCATGATGACCGCTGGATCGCTTTAATGCTTGTGACTTTTCTCAACAATTCGCCCGGCGGCAAAATTGGGGTCACAAAATGGGGTGATAAATCTACTCAGCCAGGGAAAGAAAAAGGCCCCGGAGAGAGTGAACACGCTCCCTGTATAGAAGGGTCGTTGCTTCATTCTTACGTTCGTCGAAACAACATGCTTGCGACTGTTCATGTCAATATGCTGACTCGCGCGGCCATTGACGAATTGGCCAATATTAGATGGGGGCGTCCAGTTTGGGAACTGGATCGCACTGACAGGGATAACGCGGAACTGCGAAAAAGCGTCACTACCTATCTCGGCCGGCTGGTGCCCCTTTCTCGCGCCGTTCTGCTGGAAAAAGGCAGTAGAACTTTCACACTGGCAAACGGATTGAATTATCCCAAACTGCCGGAATGTCGGGAAACTGCCGGCACTGTTGTTGAACGGGATGAAAGACTCGCTTATATATCCACATCACTTGACAGACATCCATGGCGTGAGCTTAATTCCATTTTATCGCTGAAATCAAACAAAAAAGGCGGACCTCTGGCGTTCCGGCACCTGCAGCGCCGATCAACATCTGAATCTTTGGATATATGGACTGGCGGGTTAGCCGTTGACAGAGGTAAAATATTGGATACTGGAGAGTGGTCATTTAACGTGCCCGCCGACATGCTGGGAAACGAAGGAGCCCTGGGAAAATATCAAGGCGGAGTTGAACATGCGGAAAAGGCCGAATCCAATCTTTTGGCCAGTGTGAAAGAATACGCCAGGACTATGAAAATGGAAAAAGCTCCTGTTTCCAAAGCCCGCGTCCATTTCTGGTCGTGGTTGGATCAGCATTATGATTGTCTGCTTGAGTCAGCCAATGATGCTTTTACATCGCTGGATGACAAGTGGACTCCGCTCTTGCGGAGGGCCATGCGTTCCGCTTATCAGGCGGCGTGCCCGGCGGCCACGCCGAGACAGATTCAGGCCTTCGCCATCGGGCAGAGCAGGTTGAAGCTGCCCAACATGGAAAAAAACCATGCACAAAGAGATAGAAAAACAGCATAAAAAATGCGCTGTGGAACTCGGAAATTCAGGCGATCCGCAAGTGCTGCCGGAACTTATCGGCCTGACAGCCTCGCCCGCGGCCCAGGTTCGTCGCCTGGCGGCCTCGGCCATCGGCAAACTGGCGCAACTGGCAGACGCGCCGAAAGCGGTGAACGCGTTGCAGCCGCTGCTGCGGGATGATTTTCCCCAGGTCCGGCAATATACGGTAAACGCCCTGAAAGCTTACGGCAAAGATGCCGTACAAGCGCTCTCCGATCTTCGCGATATGGCGGTCAACCCCGCCGAAACACAATATAATCAGAACGGCGCTAAACGGGCGGTTGAAACCATTGAAGAAGCGAGACGAATCGAAGAGCGTCGGGTTGAACATTGCTGTCAGCGCTGCGGTGTGAAACTGGAGCATGATGAGTACGTACGCTCCCGGAAAGAGTTTCAGCGCTCTTTCTGCAATTACTGCTTTGATGAAGTCTTTCTGGAACGGCGCAATTACGAGACAAAAGTCGAGCTGCAAAAAAATATCCGCGCTAAAGATGGCACCTGGGTCCAGTCGGACGGCGAAAGACTGATCTGCGATATCCTCAATTCAGAAAATATTCGCTACCGATATGACGAACGTTTCCGCATCCTCGACGGATATGCCATCCGTCCGGATTTCTATCTTCCGGAATACGATGTTTATGTGGAATACTGGGGTATGGAGACAACCGATTACAAAATCGGCATGATGAAGAAACAGCAGCTCTACCAGCAGCAGTGGAAACGGTTGATCTCTCTTTATTCCCAGGACAAACCCCGCATGAGAGAACTGCTGCTGGAGAAGCTTGATAATTTGAAAGCATGACGACTTACTTGCGTTGCGACGTTTCGTCTTGCAGCGGACAATGACATCGAAATAAAGTGGAAAGGACACGCAAAAGATGAGTACACTTAAAGAAAGCGCCGATAATCTATTGGATTTTCTCCACAGAAATGAAAATGATCGCGGCGTGATGGCTGATCTGCGGTGCGGCTTCAGCCCGGCTCGTGAATACCGCGCCTGGCCGCATATAGCACCCTGGTGCGAATTAAACAGAGATTGGAGCAGGCTGCCGATTCAGACGGTTTGCGCCGCTTTCGCGACGCAGCCGCTCACGGCGGAACAGGGAAATCTTGGCACGACAGTTCGCGAGCTTGCCCCTTCCTGGGACAAGGAAGGGCTCGCGTCATTCGAGGGGCGCTTCCGCAGGCTGCTGACCTGTGATAATATGTATGAACTGTGCCGGATGATTCCTCATGTTATCCGGGCCGCGAAGGCAAAGAATATTGCGGTGAATCACCGCAAACTCTTTTGTGATATCTGTCTGTGGGAACGTTCGAATGTTAAGATTGACTGGGCGGCGGCTTATTGGGGGGTCGCCGCGAATAAAAATGCGGCTCCGTCGAAAGGAGGCAGGTCTTGAACTATTTGACCCGTATTACGCTCGGAAAAAGCCAGGCGGCGCGCTTGCGTATCAGCGATGCCTATGCCTGGCACCGGAAATTATGGGAATCGTTCCCCGGTCATGACGATGAGAAAAATCATTTCCTGTTTCGGGTCGATGACGTGAAACGTGATCTGGCGGTTCTGATGTTGTCTCGAACAAAGCCGGTCATCCCCGAGTGGGGACACTGGGAAACCAAAAAAATTGCTGAATCCTTTCTTCGTCACACCAAATACCGTTTTCAAATCAAGGCCAATCCCACTATGCGACGAAGCCGGGATCGCCGCCGGCTTGGTCTTTACCGCGAAGATATGCTGCTTGAGTGGATTAATCGAAAAGCGGCACAGAATGGTTTTGATATAGAAAAGAATGAACTTGTCATAGGCGCCCCCATGGATGAATTCTTTGTGAAAAACTCCAGACGCGGAAAACATGTCGCTGTGGATTTCAAAGGCGCTCTTTCAGTAGTGGATCGCGACCTATTTATTGATGCCTTCTCCAATGGTATCGGCTCGGCCAAAGCTTTCGGATTCGGCATGCTGATGCTGCGGCCTTGGGAGTGACATTGCACAGCAATAAGGGCTCTCAATGATGGATATGTTTTTCACAGAAATCCGCAATTAGTGAGACCGTTATTGCCGCAGCTTGATTGATTAGCAGAGAGGACTCAAAAACAATAAAGGAAAAAAATTATGAATATGATCGAATTACACATCCTTCAGTCTTTTCCGGTGACCTGTTTAAATCGTGACGATGTAGGCGCTCCGAAATCCGCTGTTTTCGGCGGTGCGGAAAGAGCCCGCATATCCAGTCAGTGCTGGAAAAGGCCTATTCGTATGAGAGCCAAAGATTTTGCGCCGCATGCTTTCGGAGGTCAACGGACACGCTTTGTTGTCAGGGAATTGAAAAAAGCATTCCTCGACAAAGGGCAGGATGAAGCGCGGGCCGAAGCATTGGCTATGGCTGCTGCTGATGCAATCGGCAAACTGGACGATGCCCAGAAAGGGAATGTTAAAACCCTGCTGTATTTCTCGCCGGATGAGTTGCAAGGTGTTGTCGAAGCCATGCTTGAAAGCGATTTCAGTGATGATTTACTTGTCGCTTATGACCCGGATGCAAGTAAAGCGGATAGAGACAAGGCTCTGAAAAGTGTCAATGCTAAATCCGCAAAAGCGGTAAAGCAGTTCGGGACAAAAGTAAAAGACGCGGCGGACATCGCGATTTTTGGAAGAATGGTGGCCGATGACCATAGCTTAATGGTGGAAGGAGCCGGCCTCTTCAGTCATGCTGTCTCGACTCATTCAGCCGCCAATGAGATTGATTTTTTCTCGGCTGTGGATGATAAGAATGTTGTTGGCGATGAGGGAGCTGGACATATAGGGACACTCGAATTCAACTCTGCCTGCTATTACCGATATGTGGGTTTGAATATGGATTTGCTGCAGGATGATCAGCAT
>PUNB01000077.1 GCA_003552565.1 Lentisphaerota bacterium | reverse complement strand
TCAAATATGCACTCCCTTGTCTCGCACCTTGTCTCGCACCTAGTCCCGGCGTTGTCGAGCTTGAGCACAAATCAGACGAAGTGCGAGACAAGGTGCGAGACAAGGTGCGAGACAAGGTTTTTAATGCCGCAACAGTCTCACCCTCGGGGTATGCGGGGCACGCCGCGTCAGCGGTCGGGCTTATGTGAAACGATGGATTTAATAGCCACAAAAAATTTATCTGACCACTTGTCCAATTTAGTTATGAATACATGGTCGGGAATAAATCCGAAAGTGGTCATGACACAAAAATCCACAAAAAATTTATTATCAGTGTTAATCAGTGTCCATCCGTGGTTTTATTTACTACTTTTTTTCAACCACGAAATATGCGAAATTTATAGCGACCAATTCGAGGTTAATTATGCAGGAGCAAATTGAATACGACCAGCGATTCGACCGCCATGGACGGGTGCGGCGGGTCGGGCTGTATGACCCGGCTCGGGAACACGACAGCTGCGGGGTGGGCTTTGTCGCCCGCCTCCAGGATTCGCCGACTCGGGAAGTGGTGGAGAAAGCTTTGTCGGTGCTGGTCAATCTGGAACATCGCGGCGCCGTCGGCGGCGATGGAGTTACCGGTGACGGTGCCGGGATTCTGCTGGAAATGCCGGATGAATTGCTTCGCGAAGCAGTGGCGGAACTCGATTTTGACCTGCCGGAAATGGGCAATTACGCGACGGGAATGATTTTTCTTCCCGGCAATAAGGAAGCCCGCGATGACTGCATTCGCACACTGGAGAAGGCGGCGCGGGACGAAGGCGCGGAGGTTTTAGGCTGGCGACGAGTGCCGACGGAAACCTCCGGTATCGGCCGATTCGCCCGTGACACCGAACCTGAATTCAGACAGATATTCCTGGGGCGCGGCTCCATCCCGGAGGAGGATTTTGAACGCCGGCTTTACCTGATCGAGCGAGTAACGGAAAAAGAAATAGAAAAACTTTTGGAGCCGGAATACCGTCGCTTTTACATCGCCAGTCTTTCCAGCCGCACTCTGGTTTACAAGGGGATGCTTACCGGCACCCAGCTGTCCCGGGTTTTCCCCGACCTGGAGCGTACCTCATGCAAAGCCCGTTTCGCGATTGTGCATCAGCGCTACAGCACCAACACCCTGCCCGCCTGGAGCCTGGCCCAGCCTTTCCGGATGCTGGCTCATAACGGCGAGATCAACACCCTGCGCGGCAATGTCAACCGCATGCGCTCACGGGAGCCGCACCTGGAATGTGCCGGTTATGACGCGGAAGCACTGGAAAAACTGAAACCGATTCTGCCGCCGGGACTCAGTGACTCGGCTTCATTCGACGCGGTTCTGCGGCTGTTGACTTCCGCCGGACGTTCTCTGCCCCATTCGGTCATGATGATGGCGCCCCAGGCCTGGGGTGAGAAATACCACATCAGCCGTGACCTCCGGGCTTTCTACGATTACCACAGCGCCTTGATGGAACCATGGGACGGTCCGGCCGCCCTGGTTTTCACCGACGGCCGCTATATCGGCGCCACTCTAGACAGAAACGGCCTGCGTCCGGCCCGTTACGCGGTGGCCGAGGACGGTCTGGTGGTGCTGTCCTCGGAAACCGGCGTACTGGATCTGCCGCCGGAAAAAGTCCACAGCCTCGGCCGCCTGCAGCCGGGAAGGATGCTGCTATTGGACATAGAAGAACAGCGAATCGTGCCGGATCGGGAAATCAAAGCCCGGATTGCCCGGCGCCAGCCGTATCGCCACTGGGTGGAAGAAAACCGGATTGAACTGCGCGGCCTTTTGAGTCCGGGCTCGGTCGACTCCCTGCCCTCGGATGAACTGGAGCGTTCCCATTTGGCTTTCGGTTACACCGAGGAAGAATTGAAAGCCATCCTGGAACCGATGGCGGCCAACGCCCAGGAACCGATCGGCTCCATGGGCAATGACACCCCGCTTTCAGCCCTGAGCCATCGACCCCGGCTGCTGTTCACTTATTTCAAGCAGCTTTTCGCCCAGGTAACCAATCCGCCGATTGACCCACTGCGCGAAGAACTGGTTATGTCCCTGATGAGTTATGTCGGCCGTGAAGGCAATCTGCTGGCGGAAACCCCGGAACACTGCCGCCAGCTCAAGCTGCACCACCCGGTTCTTACCCCGGACGATATTGAACGGCTTCGCCAGGCCCGCTATCCGGAACTGAAAAGCGCCAACTTAAATATCCTGTTTCCGGCCGACCCCGCCAATGGCGGTCTGAAAGAAGCTCTTGACCGGCTGTTCACGGAAGCCGAGGAGGCAGTCCGGGAAGGCGCCGCCCTGCTGATCCTGACCGACCGGCAGATGAACCGGCAGCAAGCGCCGATACCGGTTCTGCTGGCCGTTTCCGGGCTGCATCATCATCTGATTCGACAGGGACTGCGCAGTCAGGCCGGCATCATTGTCGAAACCGGTGAAGCAAGGGAGGTCATGCACTTCGCCATGCTGCTGGGGTTCGGCGCCAACGGCGTCTGCCCATACCTGGCCATGGCCACCGCCAGGCGATTGGCGGAAGAATCGATGCTGAACAATAATGGAATTTCTCCCGCCAAAGCTTTAGACAATTACATGGCGGCAATCAAGAAAGGTCTGCTCAAAACCTTCAGCCGACTCGGAATTTCCACTATCCGCAGCTTTACCGGCGCCCAGACCTTTCAATCAGTCGGTTTGGCAAGTGAGTTGATCAATGAATATTTCCCACACACAGACAGTCATATCGGCGGCGCCGGCCTGGAAGAGATCAGTGATGAAACCAGACGGCGGCATAAACAGGCTTTTCCGACGGAGGAGCCGCTGCCGAAAATGCTGACAATCGGCGGCGATTACGCTCTGCGGAGGCAAGGCGGCAAGCACTTGCTCAGCGCCGAAGCGCTGCTGGCCCTGCAAACCGCGGTCCGCCAGGGGGATTACGAGAAATTCAAACAGTACACCGAGTTGATCGACGATCAAGACTCACAGCCGGTGACCCTGCGCAGCCTCTTCAATCTGCGGCCGGCGGCAGATAAAGTACCGCTCAATGAAGTGGAGCCGGCGGAGTCGATCGTAAAACGCTTTGTCTGTTCGGCCATGTCTTTAGGCTCGCTCAGCAAAGAAGCGCACGAAACCTTGGCGGCCGGCTGCAACCTGGTCGGCGCCCGCAGCAATTCCGGCGAAGGCGGCGAAGATCCGGCCCGTTTTAATACCGCCCCGGGCGAGTACGATAAATGCTCGAGGATCAAACAGGTGGCCTCGGGGCGTTTCGGAGTGTCCACTCATTATGCCGTGAACTGCAATGAACTGCAGATAAAAATGGCTCAGGGCGCCAAGCCCGGCGAGGGCGGCCAGCTGCCCGGCCATAAGGTGACTGCTGACATTGCCCGGGTTCGTAACACTACCGAAGGCGTTACTCTAATATCACCGCCGCCGCACCATGACATTTATTCCATCGAAGACATAGCCCAGCTGATTTACGATCTGAAATGCGTCAACTCCAATGCACGCGTATCGGTGAAACTGGTTTCCGAGCCGGGAGTCGGCACAGTCGCCTCCGGCGTCGCCAAAGCCGGCGCCGACATGGTGCAGATCGCCGGGGGCGACGGCGGCACCGGCGCCTCTCCTCTAAGTGCCATCCAGCACTGCGGCCTGCCCTGGGAACTGGGCTTGGCGGAAGCCCAGCAGACCTTGCAGCTGCAGGGACTGCGGGAACGTATCAGAGTGCAGGTTGACGGCCAGCTGCGCACCGGCCGGGACCTGGCAGTCGCCGCTCTGCTCGGGGCGGATGAATTCGGCTTCGCCACGATCATGCTGGTCAGCATCGGCTGTGTGATGATGCGCAAATGCCATAACAACACCTGTCCAGTGGGCGTGGCCACGCAAATGCCGGAACTGCGGAAACACTTCACCGGCAAGCCGGAGCACGTGGCCAATTTCCTGACTTTTCTGGCGGAGAACCTGCGTGAACAGATGAGCGAACTGGGATTTCGCAGTGTCGATGAAATGACCGGGCGCCTCGATGTCCTGGATGTCAATCCCGCGATCAAACACGGTAAAACTCATAACCTGGATTTCACCAGCCTGCTGCGGCCGGATTACAATTGGCGCGATTACCCGGGAAAATGTTTGAAATCTGAATGGTTTGAACCGGCGGAATGTTTTGATGACGACCTGATCCCCCGTCTTGAACCGGCCTGGCGAGACAAGCGGCCGGTCTCTCTGGAGCTGCCGATTCGCAACGTCAACCGCACCGTCGGCGCCAGGCTTTCAGCCCAGATCATTCGCCGCCACGGAGCCGACGGACTGCCGGACGACACGATAACGCTCAATTTCACCGGCTCGGCGGGCCAGAGCTTCGGTGCGTTCCTGGCTCCGGGGGTGACCATGCGGGTGGCCGGGGATGTCAATGATTATCTCGGCAAGTCCATGTCCGGCGGCCGCGTCATCGTAAAGCCGGCCGCGAAAGCCAGAGTTATCCCCCATGAAAACGTCATTATCGGCAATGTGGCTCTTTACGGCGCGCATCGGGGAGAAATTTTTATCAACGGCCTGGCCGGCGAGCGTTTCGCGGTCCGCAACAGCGGCGCCAACGCCGTGGTCGAGGGGGTCGGAGACCACGGCTGTGAATACATGACCGGCGGCACCGTGGTCATTCTCGGCCCCACCGGCGACAACTTTGCCGCCGGCATGAGCGGCGGCATAGCTTACGTGTACGACGAGAACGGTCTTTTCGACACCCGCTGCAACCTGGACATGGTTGACATTGAAACCGTGCATCAGCAAGAAGATCTGGTGACATTGAAGAGCATGATCAGCCGCCATATTGAACACACCGGCAGTCCGCGGGCGCAGCATATTGCGACCAACTGGGAGGTGCATTCCCAGTATTTTGTCAAGGTCATGCCGATTGATTACCGCCGGGCGCTGGAGCGTATGCGACAGGAGCAGCGGCGCGATTCAGAAACCATATCCGCCACCGAGGAGGTCTATGATGGGTAAACCCACCGGCTTTATTGAATATAACCGTCGCGAGGCGCCGAAACGCCCTGTGGAAGAAAGAATACAGGACTGGCGTGAAATCGAACTTTCCATGGAGGAAGAAGAGCTGCGTGAACAGGGTGCTCGCTGCATGGAGTGCGGCATTCCTTTCTGTCACGCCAGCGGCTGTCCTTTG
Organism: Lentisphaerota bacterium; assembly: GCA_003552565.1. Classification (GTDB taxonomy): domain Bacteria; phylum Verrucomicrobiota; class Lentisphaeria; order Oligosphaerales; family PUNB01; genus PUNB01. Next base: position 1,441 of record PUNB01000077.1, on the reverse strand, counting down.
GAGAATCTGATTCCGGACTGGAACGACATGGTCTATCGCGGTCAATGGCGGCGGGCGCTGGAGATGCTGCACGCCACCAATAACTTCCCGGAAATAACCGGCCGTGTCTGCCCCGCCCCCTGCGAGCCCGCCTGCACCTTGGCAATCAACCAGCCGCCGGTGACCATTCGGCAACTGGAAAAAGAGATTGTCGAATACGGCTGGCAACAAAACTGGATAACCCCGCAGCCGCCGGCTCATTTAAGCGGTTACAAGTGCGCCGTGGTCGGCTCCGGCCCGGCTGGACTGGCGGCGGCGCAGCAATTGACCCGGGCCGGACATCAGACAACGGTTTTTGAACGGGCCAACGGAATAGGCGGAATTCTGCGTTACGGCATCCCCGCATTCAAGCTGGAAAAAGGCGTTCTTGATCGGCGCCTCCACCAAATGCAGGAGGAAGGCACCAGATTCGAACCGAATACCTGTATCGGCGAAGATATTTCAATCACTTACTTGAAACGCTCATTCGAAGCGGTTATTCTGGCCGGCGGCGCCACGATTCCGCGGGACCTGCCGATACCGGGGCGGGAGCTGCAAGGGATTCATTTCGCCATGGAGTTCCTGATCGCCCAGAATCGCCGGGAAGACGGAGAACAACTGGAACCGGATAAAGATATCTCCGCCGCCGGCCGCCAGGTACTGATCATCGGCGGCGGCGACACCGGCGCCGATTGTGTCGGCACCTCTGTGCGTCAGGGAGCGGCAGGCATTGCGCAAGTGGAAATCATGCCAAAGCCACCGGAGGAACGCGATCCCTCCACCCCCTGGCCTCAGTGGCCGTATCAACTGCGAAAATCATCTTCGCACGAAGAAGGCGGCACCCGTGACTGGTCGATCCTGACCAAAGAATTCATCGGCGATCCCGAAGGCCGGGTGAAAGGGGCGCGGGTTGTCGATGTTGAATGGTCCAAAGATCCAGCCGGCGGAAACATGAAATACAATGAAGTCGCCGGCAGCGAAAGAATTCTGGAGGCGGACCTGGTGCTTCTGGCCATGGGATTCACCCGCGAGGGCAACGCCGGAATCTTAAAAGAGTTCGGTTTATCAGTCAAACCGGATAACACCCCGAAGCTGGACCGGAACTACATGAGCGACCAAGCGGGAATATTCGTCGCCGGCGACCTTTCACGCGGCGCTTCCCTGGTGGTTCACGCCATCGCCGAGGGCCGCCGATGCGCCGCCGGAGTCGACGACTGGCTTAGCGAAGGGGCGAAGTTGTAAGTTGGACTTAGCAATGTGTAATTCGTAATGTGTAATTCGTAATGTGTAATTCGTAATGTGTAATGCGTAATGTGTAATGCGTAATTCGTAATGTGTAATGCGTAATGTGTAATGCGTAATGTGTAATGCGTAATGTGTAATGCGTAATGTGTAATGCGTAATGTGTAATGCGTAATGCGTA
>PUNB01000182.1 GCA_003552565.1 Lentisphaerota bacterium | reverse complement strand
CGGGCTACGGTGAGGGATTAGCGGAGCACCACAGCTGGGCCGCCGGTTACTGGGGAGACTTTTACGCTGATTTCGGTATCGTCGGAGGCCCTGTCGCTACCGCCCTGGTTTTCGGACTGGTTCTCTGGCTGGTTGATCGAATCTGTCTTAAATCAATGATGAGCAAAGGACCGCAACTGATCCTGGGCGTTTATCTGCTGGCCTTTGTCTTCTTTATGTTCCGCTCGCCCATGACGTCTTTTTACAGCTTATTTGTATTTTTAATTTGCTACACCGGCTTCATGTTCACTCTGAAAAGTAAACATGAAGAACGGTTTGATTCATACGGCAACTTAGAGAAGCAAAGGCAGGCTAGATTTGACCCTAGATTCATACCAAAGGTATAGCCTGAAGAATAAAACAGGCTGGAAAACTCATAAAAAGTGGTCCAAATACGCCAACTGAGCGACAAAGACAAAAACCAGGTGCTGGCATTGCTGCATCACAGTTTTCCCAAAAATAATGCCGACCTGAAATGGTGGGACTGGAAATACTGTCGAAACCCCGCTGGTGATCCGCTGCTTTTAATCGCGGAAAAAAATTCCGCAATAGTCGGCCTCCGCGCTTTCTGGCCGCGTCTTTTCATCAGTGGAAATGAAATCTGCAAGCTTTACCAGGCCGCCGATACAGCCGTGCATCCACAGGAGAGAGGACAAGGCATATTCAAAAAACTGACCACTGAAGCCATCAGCCGATTACAGCGGCAGAAACCGCCTACAGCCATTTTCAATTTCCCCAATGACCAAAGCGGACCAGGCTACCTGAAAATGGGCTGGGAAGCAACCGGCCTCCTGCGCTGGCGCTGCGGATTCCTGCCGAATCGAAGAAAAGATCACGCTCAGCCGGTATCCCCTGAGCAATGCCTGAACTCCCTGCCTGACATCCCAAAAGCCGCGGGCAGCACTTTTCTGAAAGACCGCGCCTATGTAAAATGGCGATATCTTGATCATCCCCGCAATCAATACCAATTCTGGCTTCTGAACCCCAATGATGACAGCCCGGTTTACGCCGTAACCTCGACCGTCACCAGGAAAAAAGTGCGAACCAGGCTGCTGGTGGATTTACTTGGCGGTCAGAACAATATTGGAGTGGATGGCGGTATTTCACCTGACATTCTCTCCGAAATAAGCTCCAGAATCCCCGCCGGCCCCAGATTGCCGCTGACGATCCTGGAAAGCGGCATGAAATCATGCGGCAAATGGCAACTGCGGCGGCAAGGATTTTTCCGCCTGCCCGCTCTCAAGGTCAATTTTTTCACTCGCGCGATTAACGATGAAAGTTTAAGTAAAAGACTGGCCCAGGCAGCGATTTTCCCCGGAGATATAGATACTTTTTAGTCACAACTATCCCATGGGATTTCTTTGTGCGTCCAAATCAGGATCAATCCTCCACGCAGTCGATAGACTTGAATTTATTCCCGTCTTTGCCGCGAACCGCTGGTAATACGGTCGCCCTCGGCCGTATCGGTGAGCGGCATGCATCGGCTACGGGCGAGGACTCCCGTAGTACTTCCTTAGATAATCAATGAAAATCATCATCAATGCCGTCAACATCGCTCCCGGCGGCGGGCTCGTCGTTCTGCTGGGACTGCTCCACGCCTGGCGTGAGCATCCGGATGTTGAAATTGTCAAGGTTTTTGCCGGCAGACAGGAAACCGCTGAAAGGATTAAATCCGAACTGCCGGAACTTGCCGTGGAGTGTTTCATGGCCAACCATCCGCCCTGGAGGCGCTTCCTCGGTCAATTCTTATTCCTCGGGAGTCGCATTGACAGGATCCAGGCGGAATCTGTCATCAGTACTCAGTTTCATGTCCCCCGATGCCGCACCCCGCAAATTGTCCACCACCAAAATCTATTTCGGTTTGAATGCTCACTCGCGTCGCGACTTAGGAAGCTCCAATTCAGTAAGCTGTTCAAGGATATACTGGCTCGACGAGCAATTAATAAAGCCGCCGCCAACGTATTCATTTCAGACTACATGAAAGCTGAAGCGGCAAAGCGCGTTCCTTCGTCTTCGGCGAATAGTCTTATTACCATCCATAACGGCTTATCCCGAATAGCGCTGAAGAAAGCCGGAGAGAGAATCAACCGGGGAGCCGAGTCAAACATATTGCTGGCAATTCAATCTCCGGCTGAACATAAAGACACCCCGTCTCTGCTAGACACTTTGAAGCGGCTGCAAGAGTTGACTTCAAACATCGAATGGCATCTGTATGTAGTCGGGCCGGGGGACTGGCGACCCCTCGAAGAATACGCGGAAAAGCTGAAAGTGTGCTCCGCCGCAACCTTCCTTGGATACGTAAACCATGAACAGCTGACGGAGTTGTATCAACAGGCTTTCTGCCTGCTCTTTCCCAGCCGCCTGGAAGGGTTCGGCAATCCCCCCCTCGAGGCCATGGCGCATCAGTGCCCGGTGGTCGCCTCCAATTGCACGGCGATTCCTGAGGTGGTCGGCGATGCTGGACTGCTCGTGCCGCCGGGGCGGCCGGAGGCCTTTGCGGATGCGATATTGCGCCTCCGCAACCAAAAGGGACTTCGAGATATACTGATTGACAAAGGCTTGCAACGTATAAAACTTTTCTCCTGGCAAAGGTCGGCGGAGCAAATGTTAGAATTGATGCGGGATGTAAATAAACCATGAGGTGTTCAAATATCCAATGAATCTTGAATCGCTATACACGCAATTTCCCTGGCCGCTGCAGAATGCTTTTGCTTCTCTCCAGGGCTGGTGTATAAAAAAACAGCGGTATAACGCGGAGTTTAGAAAGCGACTGAAGGAATATGAGGCTAGAACGTTCTGGAAAGAAGCGGATATAGTCGCTTTCAGAGATAAACGTCTAAAGCATTTTCTGACACACTGTTTTAACACAGTCCCCTACTATCAGCGTTTGGCAGAAGAACTAAACTTGAAAGCAGAGGACTTTCAAGGGCTGGATGATCTTAAAAAACTGCCCATTCTTACTAAAAAGATGGTTCAGGACAGTCCACAGGATTTCTTCTCAACGGCTGTATCTAAAACAGATTGCTTCAAAGCGCATACCAGCGGCAGTACCGGAACAGGACTTGAATTTTGGGTTGCAAAGGCAGCGAACCATGAGATGTGGGCGACCTGGTGGCGATACCGGCGATGGCATGGGATAAATCTGGATGCCTGGTGTGCTCACTTCGGTGGACGCTCGGTGGTGCCGCTGACCCAGGAAAGACCGCCATTCTGGCGCTATAACCTGCCCGGACGCCAGATTCTCTACAGCGGTTATCATCTAAATCCTGAAAACATGGAAAGTTATATAACCCATCTCCGGAAGAAACAGCCGCCGTGGCTGCACGGGTATCCTTCAATTCTAGCATTGCTGGCAGCGTATCTTTGTGAAAAAGGGGAAAGTATTGGATTTCCCGTCCAACATGTCACGACCGGAGCGGAAAACCTAATGCCTAATCAGGCGGCTGTCATCGAACGCGCATTCGGGGTTAAGCCGAAAGAACATTACGGTATGGCGGAAGGCGTGGCGAATATTTCAGAGTGCCCGGAAGGCAAGCTGCATGTGGATGAAGATTACGCGGCAGTCGAATTCGTTCCGAATGATGATAATGAAACCTATAAAATAATCGGAAGCAATTTCACTAATCCGGCAACTCCCATGATTAGGTACGATGTCGGGGATGTTGCTGAAATGTCGGAGGAAAAATGTTCGTGCGGGCGGCCGGGACGGATAGTTAAACAGATCGATGGCCGCCGGGAAGATTACATCGTGTTGAAGGACAACACTAAGATTGGCAGGATGTATCATGTATTTGCGGAGATGACTAATGTGCGAGAAGCGCAGATTTATCAGCGGGAACCAGGGAAAATAATTGTCCGAATTGTACGCAATGCCGCTTACACGGAGGAGGATGAGAAAAAACTATATTGCGAACTGATTAAAAGAGTGGGCGAAGATACTGAGATCGAAATCGTCCACGTAAATGAATTACAAAGGACCCGAACCGGAAAATTGCGTTTCGTTGTTTCGGAAGTGTAAGTTGCTAATAGGGCTGCAGGACGACAGGGCGACGAGGCGGAAAACTGAGGCCGGAGGGCGGAAAACTTAAGCACTACGGGACTAGTCCCTAATCATAATTCGTAATCTGTAATGCATAATATTTACCACCCGCTTCGCTAGAGATAGCTACAGAGAAGCAGCAGAGTGAGCTGCACTTATATCCTCTTACTTTGTTATCTTCTGTTCAAAAAAACAGGAACACATTTTAACAGAAGGTAGCAAAGAAAACGAAGGAAGGCAACGCAGAAAATTATTGACACCTCTTCGTTGCCTTCGCGATCTTCTATTCAATTTTTAACGGATTCAGGTAGTTGTTAAAAATGCCGTCGTCCTTTCGTTCCGCAGTCCCGTAGTCCCGCAGTCCTATTAATCTCTCTTGCTTGCAATAATTATATTTTATATTATTATATTTTCAATATGAATTTTAAATTCTCCAACCGAAATAAAGAATTGAGCTTCCTGGAAAAACTTTATCAACGCCAGGGAAGCCAGATGGCGGTTGTTTATGGACGCCGGCGAATGGGCAAGACAACTTTGCTTAAGCACTTCTCAAAGGGCAAGCGCGCGGTTTATTATATGGCCGACCGGGGCGGCATACAATCGCAGCGCAACGCCATGGCCCGGGCAATGGCCGTCTGCCTGGATGAAAACATGCTCAATACCAGCCGCTTCGATGACTGGTACGCGCTTTTCGAAGCATTTGACAGGGTTAAACAGCAACAGAATAAGCTGGTGTTTATAATCGATGAATACCAGTATTTATGTCAAGCTGAAAAAGCATTCTCCAGCATTATGCAGAAATGGTGGGACGAACAATGGTCCCGGCAGAATATGCTGCTCATCCTTTGCGGCTCGGTCACATCAATGATGCACCGGGAAACTTTGGCCCACTCCTCCCCTCTCTACGGACGTTCTGACGGGCAAGTGCTTCTGCTCCCGATGCCGTATAGCCATGTCAAAGATTTCTGCCGTGACAACACCCAGCGCGAACTTGTGGAACGGTACGCGCTCTGTGGAGGCGTGCCGCGTTATCTCGAACTCCTCGAACCCTACGACAACTTCGACACTGCGCTGCGGGACGGCATAATAAACTCACTTTCACCCATGGCCTCGGAAGCCCGCAATCTTTTACTGGAAGAGGTGGAAGTTCCAAACACTTGCTGGAGTCTTATGGAGACTATAAGCGGAGGTTCCACGCGGATATCGGAAATCGCCGGAAAACTGGGGCTGCCGGCAAACCAAATCACACGCTATCTCGATATTTTAAAAGACCTTTATATCGTGGCTCGGGAAACGCCGGTTCTGGAAAAAAACCCCGCTAAATCCAAAAAAGGGACCTATACTGTCACCGACCCGTTCTTGCGTCTATGGTTCGGTTGTATATATCCTTATGAAAGTCTCTTTGAATTCGGCAATGTGGAGAGGGGATTGACAAAAATACAGCCCTTGCTTCAGAATCATCTAAGCTTCTGTTTCGAAGAACTGGCCCGCGCGTTCTTGAAGTATAGCGTGGACAGATTCGATGCCGTCAAAATCGGCAGACAATGGGACAGACATTACGAGATTGACGCGGCGGGTATAAACCGGCACAATCAACTGTCCGTTGTCGGTGAATGTAAATGGTCCAATTTAAAAGTCGGAATTTCGGTGCTTAACGACTTGGAAAAAACGATTGCAGATTACAATTTGCCCGTTGCGGATACGTTGCAGTATGTTCTCTTCAGCAAAAGCGGTTTTACCAAAGAATTGATGCATAAGGCCGCGACAAGAAGCGACGTGCATCTGATAACCAACCTCTTCGAACTCCGCTAGTGTGTCGGAAGCCGGGGTATCGGGGTATCGGAGTGTCGGGCGTTCCATTACAAAAAGTTTTTCAACAGAAGCAGGCGATGAATTTAAACCACAAAATACGCAGAATTACGCAGAAAAACATTATATTTACCACCCGCTTCGCTAGAGACCACCGCAGAGAAGCAGCAGAGTGGGATGCATTTATATCCTCTTACTTCGTTATCTTCTGTTCAAATGTTCCTATTAGTGTGAATTAGTGTCCATTCGTGGTTCAAAATGCAGCCTTTCTTGTGAATTTTTCGTATTCTGCGGTTGAAAATAAATAAAAGAGATTGACATGAAACAAGTTTTACAAAATTTACGCTCCGGTGCAACTGAACTGGCGGACGTGCCGGCGCCCGCCGCCAGCCGGGGCCGGGTCCTGATCCAGACCTCCCGCAGCCTGATCTCGGCCGGCACTGAAAAGATGCTGGTCGAGTTCTCGCAGGGCAATCTATTGCATAAGGCCCGAGCGCAGCCTGACAAGGTCAAGCAGGTGCTGGATAAAATCAAGACCGACGGCCTGCTGCCGACCATGGAAAACGTCTTCAAGCGCCTCGATGAACCACTGCCGCTGGGGTATTGCAATGCCGGACGGGTGATTTCTCAGCAGGCAGCACCTGCCTCGGAAGAACAAATGCTCTGCGGTCCAGAGTCCCGCGGCTACTGCTCCGCGAACCGAAGTAACGACGGGACTCCGGACCGTCG
>PUNB01000084.1 GCA_003552565.1 Lentisphaerota bacterium | reverse complement strand
CAAGGCTCTTCGGGATCAGTGAGCATAATTCCGGCGTAATAGCTTTTTGGCCACGCCGTCTCCCAGCCGTTTTTACCGCGGTTATCGAAGCGCCAAACCCCGTGAAAGGTGGTCAGCCAGCCCGCGCCAGTGCGCACAGGCGGCGCTCCCGGCCCCATCTTGCTGTTGGCGAAGGGAACCGACTCGGTGGACAGAACATGCTGCGAAAAACCCCAGTGCCGCAGGTCGGGCGAACGGCTCCACCACATCATCGCCTGGGCCTCCCGCAGTCTGTTGCCGCCGAAGGTATTCACCGGCCGCTCGTAGCGACAGTAAGCACCATTGACCTTTTCCGGGAAAAGCACCATGTTGCGGTTGTCGGGGACCGATGCGGAAAGCACCTCCCAGTCCTCGAAATCGTCAGTCACCGCCACCCCGCCTCGCAGACCATGGGCGGTATCAATGGCGAAGCACATATAGACCCGGCCGTCCAGAACGGTCAGACGAGGATCATAAAACCGCTTCAATTCATGTTCCGGATTCTTGTTCGGCATCAGCGGCGCTATCAGCTCCCGGGCTTTCTCCAGAGTGATGCACGGATGCGATTCTACCTCCCAGGAAAGACCGTCGCCGCTGAAAGCCAGGCCAAGGTTGGTGCCGTCAAAGGCGGGCTGGCCGGCGTTTCTACGGTCGCACAACTCCTGCCCCGAACGCGCTCCGTAATCATTGCGGAAGACCATCGCATATCTGCCCTGGTATTTACACACGCCGGCGTTAAAGACCAAAGAAGCGTCATACGGAACATCCTGCCGCGTGAGAATCGGATTGGCGGAATGCCGGCAAATTACTTCACCTGCTTGTTGCAATGTTGCTTTTCTCCCTTATAGATGATTTTATTATTGAGTCTCAAAAAAAAATGTTGTCAACGGCGATTTCTAACAATAACCGCCAGTGGATTACTTGTCAAGATAAAAAAATGACCTATTGTTTTCTCCCCGTTCGGAAATGGACCTATAGGCTGGTTATTCAGGCTAGAGGTTATGCGAAAAGGGGTTTATGGTCTATACACGCACGAATAATAAAACCTAGTCTCGCACTTTGTCTCGCACCTTGTCTGATTTTCTTTCGATTCCTCTTTTTTTGGACTAAGTGCGAGACAAGGTGAGCACAAAATTAGGCCTCAACCCCTTTTCGCGGATGGTCAGGCTAGGACACCGACTAAATATAGTCGGAGTTTGCATTCGGTTTTACACCTCTAAAAAATAACTTTCAAGAAAGAGAAAATATATGGCAAACAATCACCATGCTTCTTTTGAAACCAAGGTGTCATTCACTATTCCATTTCAGTATCCGGTGGTTTTCAGTCATGATATTTTTTCTCCTGACAATCCGGCATTGAGTGATTGTCTGCGGACTTTGACCGGCAAACCGCCTTTCCGCGCTCTGACCGTTATTGACAGCGGGGTTGACGAGTACCATCCGGAAATAAAAACCAAGGTGCAGGAATACGCCAGGCATCATTCATCAATTCTGGAAACAGCGACCGAGCCCCTGATTCTGCCAGGTGGAGAAGTGGCAAAAAACAATTTTACCGAGGTTCAGAAAATCATTGCCGCCAGCCACCAGCACCAGCTGTGCCGTCAATCTCTGATCATCTGCATCGGCGGCGGCAGTCTGCTTGATGCCGTCGGCTTCGCAGCCGCTCTGATTCATCGGGGTTTGCGGCTCATACGTGTGCCGACCACCGTGCTGGCGCAGAACGACTCCGGCATCGGAGTGAAAAACGGCATAAACCTGCGGGGGATAAAGAACTTTCTCGGTGTCTTCGCGCCTCCAGCCGCCGTCTTTAATGATGCCTTGTTTTTACCCACCCTGGATGACCGGGACTGGCGATCCGGCATAGCAGAAGCCTTCAAAGTCGGCATTATCAAAGACTGCGCGTTTCTCGAATGGCTGCGTGATCATCTAGAAAGTCTGAACCGGCGGGATCTGGCCACCATGGAGACGCTGATCCGGCGTTGCGCTGAACTGCACACTAATCACATTGCCACGGCCGGAGATCCTTTTGAATTCGGCAGTGCCCGGCCGCTCGACTTCGGCCATTGGGCCGGGCACAAACTAGAAAGTCTTAGCGTCAATCAGCTGCGACACGGAGAGGCTGTGGCCATAGGTATGGCTCTGGATCTGCTTAACGCTGTCCAGTTCGGTTTTATTGAAGATAATCATGCGGACATCATGATCCGCGCTCTCAAGCAGATCGGCCTGCCGGCCTGGTCGCCGCTCCTGCGGCAAACGGATGCGAACGGACATTTGCGCGTTTTAGAGGGAATTGATGAATTCCGGCAGCACTTGGGCGGCACCCTGCACATAACCATGCCCTGTCCTCTCGGAGCCAAAACGGAAGTTGATAAACTGCCAAGCACCGTGGTGGAAAGTTCCATTGACCGATTGCAACATTATGATTCAGATCACTGACAAAATCTACTTATCAGAAGATGAGTTGACATTCAAAGCCACCGGCGCCTCCGGTCCCGGCGGTCAGAATGTCAACCGGGTGAACACGGCGATCCAGCTGCGCTTTTCGATTCCGGACTCAAACAGCCTGCCGGAAGAAGTCAAACAACGGTTGAATCATCAAGCCAAAAACATGATCAACCGCCGAGGGGAACTGATAATTGAAGCCAGCCGCCACCGCACCCAGCGACGTAATCGGATGGAGGCCATTGAAAGGCTGACGCGTCTGCTTCAGAAAAGCGCTGTTAAGCCGAAGAAAAGAAGGAAAACCAGAGCAGGCGGAAAAGCTAGGGAAAAAAGACTGCGGTATAAACATCGACGCTCCGAAAAAAAGGCTCGGCGCGGCCCGGTTTCCGGTGAGGATAGTTAGACCCCGTCCGGAAAGGGGTTGAGGCCTAATTTTTTGCTCACCTTGTCTCGCACCTTGTCTCGCACTTAGTCCAAAAAATGAGGGATCGAAAGAAAACCAGACAAGGTGCGAGATCCGCCTGAGGCGGACAAGACAAAGTTTTATTGTTTTGTGCATGTAGAGACCGTAAACCCCTTTTCGCATAGGGTCTAGTGATCGGTTTGATTTGAATCGGCTTATGAATATATTGAAACTCACAAGCGTCCCATGGGATGCGTTACTACACTTTGAGCACAACCCGACCAAAAGTCCTAACTGGGGGTATCGAAAAATCCGAACTCCTGAGCACAAAAAAAGCGAAAATTATCTCCTTTCTTCGAGTTATGGGATGACAGTGATTGAAATTTGCAATTTTTTAAACCTGAAAGCTGAAAGCTGGCATGCTGACAGGGAGATGATGTGCAATTGGCAGAATAATCCCGTAACAGGATTATACGGGCTGTGGTGACCGATAAAGATAGTGGTTTAAGCGTAATCAATTAAGAGTGAAACGAAGGGTGGGACGAAGAGTGCGATGAAGTGTTTAGAGGATAGGCGTGAAGGCCATGACACTTAATCCCGCACTTCATCGAATACGTGAGCCCACCCTTAACCTGGTTAATTCGTGTGAATTCGGCCATGAATTCCGTTGACGAGACTTAAATAAATTACCCACTCAAAATGAGAAGGAGCCACCATTTATTCATGTCATTACAGAAATACCAATCAACTCACAGTGAACTATGCCGAATGCTTTTAAAGCTGCGCGGTTTGAAACGCGCCGGCCACGCCTATCTATTTATCGGCGATGACTCCGAACTGGCCGCGGACTTAGCCCGAGCCTGGCTGCAGACTTTCTTCTGTAAACAACCATTGCCGGACAATGACGGTTGTGACCGCTGTTCCGCCTGCCGCCAATTTCATGCCGCCAGTCATCCGGGGTTGCAGACGCTGCAGCCAAAATCCAAAACCCGGCAAATCCTCATAGATGATGTGCGCGCTTTTGAGCATCAGCTTCAATTGACCCCGGGCAGCGATAACAAATATAAAGCCGGTCTGATCATCGAAGCGGACCGGCTTAATGAAAATGCTCAAAACGCTTTTCTGAAAACCCTCGAAGAGCCGCCCGGCAGCACAATAATAGTTTTAGCAACCAGCTCTCCTCAACGGCTGCTGCCGACCATTCGATCACGCTGTCAGAGAGTGTCTTTACTGCGAAATCGCCGCGATTATCCTGTGGCGTTTGAATCCGGTCTTTTCCCGCTGCTCGCCACTATGAAGCGCGGCGCCGGCGCTATGGCCGCAGTCAAGGCGGCGGGAGAATTGCGGGATATTTTCACCCAGCTCAATCAACAGGCAGCGGAAAATGCCGAGGAAGAAGATGATTACACAGACCAGCAGACTGCCGAAGTGATTGATCAGGATAAATCACTGCGGAAACGTCTTCGGGAGTTGCACGATGCGCGTGTCGCCGCCGAATACCGGGCGCTAAGAACACAGCTTACCGAAGCCGTTCACTGCTGGTATATGCAATTATGCCTGCTGGCCGAAGGTGTAAGTAAAGAACAGCTGCCGCATCCGGAAATGCTGGATGCCGCCGGTGTCGGGAATGACCCGCATCCAAATCTCAAGGACAATCAGGATAATGCCGAAGCCGCTGAAAAGCTGATCCGCCAGCTCAACGGCAATATGGAGGAAAAGCTCGCGTTACAGGCATTCTGTCTGGAAGTCTGTGAAAAGTCGTAAATGCTTGACAATCCGCCTGACAACCGAATTGTCCGCAGACTTTCTAACAAGTTATTAACAAGAACAAAAACCTCCGGCATAGATCGGTAAAATTTATGTAAATTGCTCATATATAGAGATTTGCTAACTTAAAAGTAATTCCTCGATAAAATGAAAAGATTTAAATTTGAACAATTTACTCAAGTTATGAACAAGAAAGGTTATCATTTCTTTTAAATTCCCTCGTTGATAAAGAGTTAAGTGTGTTCTCATCTATCTCTTGATTTATAAGATTGTGCATTAGGTTTCGTTTTTATTGACCAGCAGTCTGTCAAATAAACAGAAAATAACAATATAACAAGATAGTCACTGAATTTTATCAAATATGGCTTAATAAATCAGGTAAAGAACAAGCTTATGGAAAATTTAATGGATTACCAACAGCTATACGAACATTTGAGCAGTTACGGACAGGAACATCTGCTTGACTTCTGGCCCAGGCTGGACGAGCAAAGCCGCCAGCGTCTGACCCAGCAGTTGTCTTCAATAAACTGGGAAATGATGCATGAATGCATCAAAAACTATATTCAAGAACCGCCGATCACCGAGCTGCCGCCGGATTTACAGCCCGCACCCAGCTTTCCATCGGAACCGGAAGATGAGGAACAGGAAGCTTTCTATGAAGCCGCGGAGGAAGAAGGTTGTGACTTGATCGCCGACGGCAAAGTGGCCGGCTTCACCGTCGCCGGCGGCCAAGGAACCAGGCTTGGTCATAACGCCCCCAAAGGCACCCTGCCGATCTCTCCAGTGAGAAACAAAAGTCTCTTTCAGTTGTTCGCCGAGGGAGTTGTGCGAACACAGGAAAAATACTGCACGGAAATACCCTGGTATATCATGACCAGTCCGGCCAATGACGAACCAACTCGCCTTTTTTTCCAGGAAAACGATTATTTCGGTCTGGATCCCGACAATGTCATGTTTCTCACCCAGGGCATGCTGCCGGCGATCAGTTTAGATGGGAAGCTGCTCTTGAGCGCTCCCGACAGTCTGGCTCTCTCTCCCGACGGCCATGGCGGCTGCCTTAAGGCTTTAAAAGAATCCGGCGCATTGGCCGACATGGGACAGCGCGGGATTGAACATATTTCTTACTGGCAGGTGGATAATCCGCTGGTTCACATGTTTGACCCCCTGTTTATTGGCCTGCACGCCCGTATGGAAGCGGAAATGAGCTGTCGCGGCCTGATCAAAAACGATCCCTTGGAAAAACTCGGCAATTTCTGCCTGATTGATGACCGTGTCACCGTCATTGAATACAGCGACATGCCGGAGGACTTGGCTCGTATGACCGATGAAAGCGGTGAACTGGTTTTTCGCGTCGGCAGTCCGGCCATCCACCTGTTCCAGCTTTCATTCGTGGAAAAATTAACCGGCGACAATGAGCTGACTTTACCTTTCCATCGAGCCGTCAAAAAAGTTCCTTATCTCGATGATCGAGGCCGATTGATTGAACCTAATGAACCTAACGCGGTAAAGCTCGAAACATTCATTTTCGACGCCCTCCCCCTGGCCGAAGAAGTGGTAATCCTGGAAGTTGATCGCCAGGAGCAATTCGCCCCGGTGAAACAGAAGACCGGCACTGACTCAATAGAAAGCTGCCATCGGCTGATGAACGAGAGAGCAGCCCGCTGGCTGGAGGAGGCCGGAGTCCCCGTTCCTCGAAAACAAGACGGTTCGGTGAATTGCACTATCGAACTGTCGCCCAGGGATTTCGTCGATCCGGAGGATGTGCGGGACAACGTCTCAAAGATAAAACCGCCGCAACCCGAAGAAGAAAACTATATTTCTTTGGAAAACTGATTTCACATCGCTGTCGTTATGGAATTTTTATGGATTAGGGCGACGAGAACGGATGACGAGCCTCATAATCGTTCACCTTTCTCGTCGCCGATCTCGTTCACCGCTGTTTCTGTTCCGAGGTATCAGGCGCATCGCACCGGCGGTCGGGCTTATGTGAGACTTCGTCTTTTTATAGCCACGAAAAACACCCGACTCCGCAAAGCCTCCGTCGCGGCATGCAAAAAGTCACAAAAAATGGAGCGGCCGCAGCCTGCCTGACCACTTGGTCGTAAATCTGATTTCAGATCGCAGTCATTATGGAATTTTT
>PUNB01000178.1 GCA_003552565.1 Lentisphaerota bacterium | reverse complement strand
TTGAATTTCCCGAGAAAATGGATGACCCGGCGGCCCGCAGTCTCAATACCATCATTCCGGCGCTTGTTTCCAACGCACCGCCCCTCCTCCAGGGCAATCACATTTCCATGCTGATCAGCGGTGATGAAGCGTATCCACGAATGCTGGAGAAAATCGCCGAAGCCAGAAATCATATCCACCTGCAAAGCTTTATTATCGCCAACGACAAAATCGGCCGCCGCTTCATGGACGCCCTGGCGACGAAAGCGCGTCAAGGTGTGCGGGTAAAGGTGCTCTACGACAGGCTCGGATCCACCAAAGCACGCTGGAGCGGAATGTTCAGAAAATATCAGAAAATCCCCAATCTCCGCCTGGGCGCCTGGAGCCAGTTAAGTCTTTTCCGTAGAGAATTTCAGGTTAATTTCCGCAATCATCGAAAATCTCTTGTCATTGACGGGCGCGAAGCTTTCGTCGGCGGCATAAACATCGCCAGCCAGAATGTCACCGATAAAAAATCTATTGCCATTCGCGACTATCATTTTCATGTGCAAGGGCCGGTTGTTCATGATTTACAATACGTTTTTCTGCGCGACTGGCATTTCATGACCGAAGACGGTCCCGCCGACCTGCTGACACCTAACCATTTCCCTCAGCTTCAGCATGCCGGCAAATCAACGGTGAGAGTTGTCAACAGCGGCCCGACAATAACCGAATCGGAAGCCATCGCCAACGTCTTCTTCAGCGCCATCACCGCCGCCCGCGACCGCGTTATGATCATCACCCCCTACTTCGTCCCCTTCCGGGATATCCTGCAAGCTCTGCGCGGTGCCGCCTTACGCGGAGTCAAGGTCCAGGTGGTAGTGCCGCGGAAAAACAATCACTTCTACGCCGGCTGGGCGGGGCGATCGGTTTATGAAGAACTCCTGCGGGCCGGGGTGGAAGTATATGAGCGCGAACCACCTTTCATGCACGCCAAAGCCATGGTAGTGGATCAGTCAACCGCCCTGATCGGCACCGCTAATTTCGACGCCAACAGTCTGCGCCTGAATTACGAAACCAACCTGGCCGTGTTTGACCAGCAGCTGATTTATGAAATCGCCAGCGCCGGCAGGGAAGAAATCGCCGCGAGCACCAGAATTGAACTCCAGGAGTGGCTCCAGCGCCCAACCCACCGTATCCTGCTGGAAAACTTCTGCGGACTGATGTCGCCGATTCTTTAAGCCACAAAACAGCTGTCCCGCAGTACGACCATGAAACCAACATAAACATCATTATCAATCAGCGAAAATCAGTGATTCGGGAAAAATTCAATACGCTTCGCCGCCGCGTTCGACATACTCGCGCAATGGACCCGAAGCCGATTCACGATTAACTTCGAGGCTCGCTTCAATCCCGTTCTGATTCAGCAGTTCAACCCAGTTATCCGGGATCGGACCTTCCCGAAAAGCGGTGATCTTTTCCACGTCCTCCCGAGTCGCGCCGCAGACCAGCCGATCAAGCCCGGCCCAGAACAGCGCCCCGAAACACATCGAACAGGGCTGAGCTGAAGCGGCCAGAGTGTAACTTTGGCCGTTCTCATTCAACCGCGCCCTGCCCTCTCTTGCCTGAGCCATAATTATCGCTATCATCTCCGCATGCGCCACACAACAGCCGGCGCTGATGACGGTATTCACGCCGACACTGACCACCCGGCCGTCCTCGGCAAAAATCGCGGCTCCGAAGGGGCCGCCTCCAGTCATGCGCACATTCTGCCGCGACAGCTCCACCGCCAGCGACATTTTATCCTTGTCACTCTCAAACCTCTCGTACTGACTTAAAAATATCTCACACCAGGAAGGCAATTCAAAACAATACTTAAGCATATTAAGGTTTTCCTTTTTTTTGGGGGTTATTACCGATGCAGCTTCACTCCCGGATGCGAAGGAGCTTCGGGAAGAGGTTCCAGAACAGCCTTTTCCCGGAGCAGCTCCGGATACAGACAATGAGCGGCGATCCCGCAAGCCTCACACCGTGGCTTGCCGGGGCGGCAGATTTTCTGTCCATGCTGAACCAGCTGGGAATTGGTTTCAATCCAGTATTCCGCCGGCAGAACCCGCCGCAGCTCCATCTCGCTTCGATCAGGGTCAGGCGCACGCACTAAACCCCAACGGTTGGTAATCCGATGCACGTGCGTATCCACACACAACGCCGGTAAGTGAAAGGCGAATGAACGAACTAAGTTGGCCGTTTTCCGTCCTGCCCCGGGCAATTCGGTAAGCGACTCGATATCACTTGGAACGCGGCCGTTATACCTTTCGACAAGCAGATTGGCGATTTCTACCAAAGTATGTGATTTGCGGTTATACATACCGACAGGATAAATCAATTCAGCAATTTTTTCCGGCTTTGCCCGGGACATTGATACAGCCTCGGGATAAACCTCGAAAAGCCGTTTCATCGCCTTTTCGGTCACTGGATCCTGAGTCCGCAATGAAAGTACACACCCGATCAAGGTCTGAAAAGGATCACGATCCCACATGGGCTGATTCTGATAATTCTTCCGCAGACAACGGTAAATCTCCGGCAAACTTTGCAATACTCCACGATTCCTGATTGAAACCGACGGCCGAGCCGAGAAGAAAAAGAGATGCGTCGGACACCGACAGTCAGACGAGCCGAATCCTGTAATCGAAACTGCTTCCGGCCAAAGCGATACCTCATGAGCCAGACTGCACTCCTCGTCCGAAGCGGCCGCAAAACGCATCTGCGCATCAATGACCCGGGACTCTGCCAGCAGCCCGTCGATATGCCAATGGCCGGAGCGACTGACCCGCAAATGGCGCCCAATCCGCCCGCGCAGACCCGCTTGCGCACTGCCGCAGTAAACATACCAGCCGGCCGTGAAAGAAATATTTCTTGCGCCAAACTTCAGATCCGTTCTGCGCGGCAAGCGAAGAAGCAAAAGATAAGAGCCTTTCTCCTTATCCGCTTTGGATGTATTGCTGACCATGTGGTATTTTCCTTATGTGAGACTTCGTCTCGGTGATCGGTTATCAGTCATCCGAATACCGTAATCGTACACGTACTCGTACACTCAAATCTTCGGGGTCAGAAATAATGACGATTAGCGTGTACGAGCGAGTACGTGTAAAAGTACGTAGAGTCTCACCCCTCGTTGGTTACGCTTAAACCACTGTCTTCATCAGCCTACACGCCGGATTGCATCGACACGCGAACATACATACCCACAGACTGCGGAGGAGCCTCATCTTTTAACAATGATTCACGTTTCCTCTTCAAGTCCCATATTCCCATAGTCCTGTTGTCCCGTCGTCCTGTTATCCCAAAGTCCCGTAATTCTAAGACTTTTCCCGGAAAACGCAAAATCATATTGTAACCTCGGCGCGCCGGGTTGCAATTTTTTTCCACAAACAGATTTGCTTTTTGGAAAATACTGGATTATATTGGAAACATATGGACAAAATTTGGCCAAATAAGGTGTAAAATGACGAAACCAAGGTTCTTCGGACAGGAACATTGCTTGATCGACCAGAATGGCCGAGTCAAACTGCCGACTCGCCTGCTGCGGGACTTTCAGGACTTTGACCAGCCGGAGATAATGCTGCATTGCCTGCCGGAGAATGCCTTGGCTGTCTATCCTCTATCCATTTGGAAACAGATGCGGGAAAACCAGCCGCGGCCAGCCGCCAAAGCCGGCGACAGTCTTTATTACCGTCGGCAGCTGCGCCGTTTCGGCGGCTTCACTTTGGCGGAGACCATCAGCAAACAAGGGCGAATCACCATCCCCCCTTTGTTTCGGGAACCGCTATCGCTTACCCCCGGCTCCAGCGCCGTGGCCGTGGGCTGCGAAATCGGTGTGGAAATATGGAACAGTGAACTTTGGCGACAAGAGCAGGAAATGATCAGAGAATACGAACAGCGGCTGGCGCAAGCCGAAATTGAAAAACAAACTGGTGAAATACAACACGGGAGAAAAACACAATGAATCTGCAACCAAGATCCTGGCGCCGTTATATATGGGTTCCAGTCGTTTTAATGGCTCTGAGCGTTCTAGCGGTGGGCGCCAGAGATATCGCCGATGAACTGTCGAACCGCACTTCCCGCCAGCGTACTACCGAACGCAGAATTCAGCAATGGAGCCGCCATGTAATATTGCATGTGGAAGAAGAACGCGATCAATGGCAGGAGGTGGCGGAAGAACAACCTGAAAATCTAATCCGCACCTGTATACACATACAAGAGACTTCAAAACCGTTCAAGCCATGAAGCATGGAATTCTCAACCGGTGCAAAGTGCCGGAGCAATGGAGGACAGCACTCTTATGGTTGTTTTTCCTTTTCTGGGTTGTGGTTATTTTCTTTCGTTTACTGCAGATAATGGCGCTGAACCGGGAAGAATACCTCCTTGATTTGGAACATGGCCGAAATTGGCGCTATGAAACCGTGTCAGCCGCCCGGGGGAGGCTGCTTGATGCCGACGGTCGACCATTAGCCTGGAGCACGCGGCATTTCGCTCTTGTCTGGCGAGTCCCATCCGAGACAGTCACAGCCGAAGAAAAATGGCGGCAAATAAGTGAAAAAATCACTTCCGACTCGGCTCTCTCCAAAGGCCGGGCGGCAAAAGACCGAGCCCCCGGCAGGCGAGTGCATCTGATCGACTCGCTGACCGCAGAGGAATTCCGAAACCTGCAGCCGCTTGTCGACAAGCTTGAATCAGTGGAGATAAAAGCTTATTTTCAGCGTCAGCGGATAAACCATTCCAGACTGCGACAGCTTATCGGCGAAGTGGAAACAAAGCAAGGCATGGAGATCGGTGTTTCCGGCTGGGAACAGGAGCATAACCACCTGCTCCGCGGAACACCGGGAGTGCTGAAAGTAAGACTGGATCATCAGCGCCGGCCGATACCGGAAACGCGGGAGATAGTGCGTGATTTACGGGAAGGTCATGATGTCTACCTTCCCTTTAGGATAAATTCGAACAATTAAGCTGGTCAATTGTATTAAATGCCCCGTTTACGGGCATATCGTAATGTGTAATCTGTAAGATGAAGTTTTTCAACTACATCACAGCCATTCCCCGCCGCGGCATCACTCCGGCGGTGCTTATATGTCTTGGGCTCAGCGGCCTGGGTTGTCTGGCGATATTCAATGCCACATTCTACCTGCAGGACCCCTATGAACACCTGCTGCATCAGCTGCTGTGGCTGGTGCCGGGTTCGGCGTTAATGATAACCGCCGCGGCACTGCCGTCTTCCTGGCTGCGCACTCTCGGAATCATCGGCGCGATATTCTTCTACATACTGCTTGTGGGAGCAATATTTTTCGGCATCGGGGTGGACTCCATCCGCGGCCTGCTGAGCTGGCGGGGTGTATTGATCCAGCCGGCGGAACTGGCGAGGCCCTTCTTTGCATTGGTGCTGGCGCTGGCTCTGCACCACACTCGAAAACATCGTCAGGACTGGTTTCTCGGCTCAACCATACCTTTTCTCTTTCTGCTGATATGGCTGATCCCCCTGCTCTCGCAAAGAGATTATGGAACAGCGGCAGTCCTGTCAATAACCTTTTCACTGGTTTTTCTATGTTTAGGAGGAAGCTTTCAGCACTGGATCGGCAACTCGCTGGCTTCTCTGCCGATACTGGCGCTGGTCGTCAGGTTCGGCTCCGTGGGGCGGGACAGCCTCAATTCACTAAGCATCCTGAACCAATCATTCAGCAGCCAAACCCAGGTTTCACAATTCCAGCACGCTCTGGCTTCCGGCGGGACTTTCGGTCAACAATTAGGACGGGCGCTGGAGTCCCCTCTCAATTTACCGCCTGATCAGGATTTCTCCATTTTTGCCGCTTTAGGACAAAGTCTGGGACTGCTGGGCTTGACATCACTGCTGCTGCTGCTAATGGCCTGGGTGGTCTACGGCTGGCGCAACTGCGGCCGAATTGAAGATGAGGAGGAAACGGATATCGATGTCTTTCGTCCGGCGGCGATAATCGGTCTGACTTCTCTGGTCGCCGCGCAGGCATGTCTGCAATTAAGCACTAATCTAGGCCTGCTCCCGCAATTAGGTTTACAACTGCCCTTTATCACTTACGGAGTCAATTCAATGTTCAGCGTCTTTATAACCATCGGCTTGACGGAAAGTGTAATCCGAAGTAGATTAAACTAAGCAGGCTGGAAGAGTCATCAAGTCCCTGTTTCCGCTTCTTTCTGATGAGACTTAGTTTTCCCAAAACAATGAAATAATATAACAGCAAGGAGATTTCTTATGAGTATGCCCGGTCCTTATGAATTAATTATCATTCTTCTCATTATACTGCTTCTTTTCGGCGGCAGGAAAATTCCAGAAATCGCCCGCGGCCTGGGAAAAGGCCTGCGAGAATTCCGAAAAGCGCGCGATGAAGTAATGGAGGAAGCAAGAATGGACGAGGAAGAAAATGAGCAGGCCTCCAATAAAGAATTCAATGCCTCGCGGGCTGAAAATGAACCCCCGGCTGAATCCGAGGAAAACAACGACTGACGTAGATAGCAGCTCGCAGGATGATTAAAACAAACAGTCGGAAAACGATAGCGGGCGACGATAACGGATTACGATTGAGCCGACCCGTACACCGCTATCGTTAACCGCCAATAACAGCGAACCGTGTTTTATACAAGCCCCGTCACCGGCGCGATGCGACACATACCCTGAGGGAGAGACTTGTTGCGGCATATGAAACCTTGTCTCGCACCTTGTCTCGCACCTTGTCTCGCACCTTGTCCAGTGTTTTTTTGACTTTGGAATCAGGTTTGTGATCCGCCTCA
>PUNB01000070.1 GCA_003552565.1 Lentisphaerota bacterium | reverse complement strand
TGCCATATGTGATTGGGCAGATAATGACGGTTGGCTCTGGGCATATTTATAACTTAGCACGCCAATTCAAGGGCTAAAATTGGCCTTCTAAACATTTTTTCAAGGGGACAGATTGATATAAACAAATGATAGTCAACTAATTGCTTAGGTCCGACCCAATGCAGCCGCCTACAGCTTATCGGCCGCATCAATCAGTTGCTGGGTGTAGTCTTTCTGGGGGGAATCTAAGACCGCCTTACATTTCCGCCAGGTTTTCCGTCAAATCCATTTTTTCTTCCGCTGTTAAAAGCTCCGGTTGCTGAGAATCAATGAAGCTGAAACGGGGGACCAGTCCACAGCGATTGGCGAGCTGAATTGACAGTCCAGGGCGAGCGTTGGCTTCCAGGACAAGCGGACCGGATTGAACATCAATGGCATAATCCACTCCGACAACTCCCAGCTCAAGAGCTTCGCCAAGTTTAATTGAGCCTTTCAGCAATTCAAACCACTGTGGAATCCGAATACTTGTCAGAGGTCGGCCTGTGTCGGGGTGGAGTGAGATCGCATGGTTACCCTGTACTCCTCCGAATGTTTCACCGGTGGCCGCGTTGATGCCGAGGGCTATGGCCCCTTGATGGAGATTGGCTCGACCTTCGGAAGCGCGGGTCGGCAGCCGAACCATAGCCATTGCCGGGACTCCGTGGTAGATGATTATTCTGATATCGGGAAGGCCAGTGAGAAAAAAAATTTCAAAAACCGGATGAATCTTTATCCGCTGTTCAATTATTGCTTGATCCGGATGCCCGCCCAGGGAATACAGGCCGGAGAGAATGGTTAAAATATGATACCTCAGGTTTTCAAGTTTAACCATATCGTTCACCAGGTCGCCGCTTTCATTGTCATTGTCTCTGTTTATCACCATTATACCGCGACCGCTTGAGCCGGCAGCCGGTTTGATTACAAAACTGGAATGATGCCGTATTTGTTCCGGAAGGGATCGCGCTTCGCCATGATGTTTGATTACAGCATAGGTCTCTGGTACTTCGATGTCGTTTTCCCGGCAGATTTTTTTAGTGGTCAGCTTATTGTCCACCTGGGGAAAGCCGGAGCGGGAATTGAACGGCAAAAGGTAATCAACATTTCTTCGGTTCAGTCCTAGAATTCGCTTTTGGCGAAACGACGGCAGAAACTTCTTCAAGATTGATTTTTGGGTTGCCGGCATAATGAAATTTTTAAAGTTTACACTGATTATAAACGTATGGAATTTCTTCAATAGATTTATTGCAAATCGCGAAAACGCCACAATTCTGACAGTCTGAATCCCCTATAACTTCCAAGCAGAATCAATGCCGCCATTGTCAAGAAATGGAGTTCCGGGTAGCTGAGAAAAAGCTGTCCCGCCGCTTTCCAGTTCAAGAGCAGAAAGCAGAAAAAACCTACAAACACTGTTCCAGCCAGGAGCTGCAGTGAATAGGAAATGCCTTCCTCTTCCTCCGCCACATAGAAACGTTCTACAATCATAGTGGTGATAACCATTGGCAGAAGAACCAGGCCGGTAATTGGTGTAAGGGCGAAATGGTCAACAATCGAGAGTCCCAAAATCATCCCGAGGATAACGAGAGTCAGGACAATGCTTAAGCGCGGCAGCAGCAACAGTTTCATCCGCTCCAGCAAAGTCCGGCCCAGCAGACCGATCGAAACCACTAAAAACAGCAGTAACGCTCCGATCTGCCAGCCGGTGTAAACAAAGCTGAGAGCCAGCAGGGACGGAGTGAAGTTACCCACGGTGTCAATTCCGATTACGGTTTTGAATAAAGTGGTTATTAAAGCGGCCAATGGAAACAGCAACAGTACCGCCAAGGTAGGCTGCAGTTCAAGCGGAAGACGCTTCAGGCTGAAGATTTCGGCCAGGGGCAGATCTTTTCCCGGCCATAATTGAGCAGAAGAAATACTGATTGCAGGATGGATTTCAGAGATTGAAATATTTGTCTGTAAATCGGTTATCCCTGTGCCGCAAACGAAAGAAAGCCGGCTGCGGCGAAGTACAAGATAATAATGGGGGATTTCCCCCTCATAGCCGTTTTCAGGATCGAACGGTTTCCATTTGCCGTTGACAAAGGCTTCCATCCAGAAGTGAGCGGAAGCCTTGTTCGTCTCTTTCAATTCCACGCCGCTGACGAGGCGGGCCGGAATTCCAGCCGCCCGGGAAAGAGCTGTCATGGCCCGTGCTTTACCGATCGCCTCAGCTTCCGAGCTTCTCAGCGCTTGTTCGGCATATTCGGGCTTGTTTTCGCTTCGGGTCTCGATTTCGCTATGGACATACTCGAAGAACCGGCTGAGCAACTCGCTCTTGGAAGCAGAGTCGGAGGTCAGCTGTTCCCGGGTCGCTAGCACTTCCTTGCCCTTAACTTGAATACCGGATTCACTGGCCAGGTAGCGGCCGTAATTATCTGGTTCCGGTGATTCGCTGGTTTCCTTCGTTGGCAGATTTTCTTCATTTCTGCTGTGAATACCTAAATCCGCCACAATCTGATGTTCTCCGGGATGAGACACGGTTAATTTAATTTCTCTGTCGTCATACTTGCAAGACGGTTCACGCACTGTTGTTTTAACGTGCGCTTCGCTGGAGGGAAGGGTCTTTTCTGAGCGGATATTGCTTTTAAAAACGCGGCAGGCGGAGGAATCTCGAGGCAAGGCGATAAAGATTTGTGCGCCGGCTTTTTCAGCCTTGAATTCCAGTTCATAAGTAACCCTCCAGCTGTCTTCACTCGGCAGGGCTTGATCAATTCCGGAAGTGCTGTAACGAAACATTGCGCAGAAAGCGCCGGTAAGAGTAAGCAATATGGCTGACCAATAAGCAAATCGCCTATGGGGCAAGATGGTGATTTTTCTTCGTATCGCTGATTGATGACAATCCGTCAATTTTTATCTCCTTCCGGAAATTGCAGAAGGTATTCTTCCTCGGTGTGATATCTTTTTTCCGGATAAAACAAAACATAGAGTTGATCATGCATTCTGTCGATACTGTAAAAAGCTTCAGCCGAATCAACGTTCTTAACCTCAAGCCGGCCGGATGATTTTGTTTCTCTTGTCGACGGCAGTTCTTTCTGTAAAAAATGAATCGGCGCCACCCTGCGAGGTTCATCCTCACCTGTGCGTTTGACTATTCCGGCCACCTGAGCCTTGGGGTAAAAGTCGGCAAAGTAATCATCTGTTTCTATTTTTATTTCGTCCACGGCGTCAATACTTAGCCTCAGGGAGCCGGAATCTGTAAATTCGATTTCAGCAGGTTCCTGACGCGGTTTGTCGGGAGCATGGGGAAAAACCTTCAGTTCCGGGTCACCCCACAACTGGAAACTTAAAGCGGCACGTTGAGTTTTCGGTTGTTCGGTATGATCGCGGCTGTATTTCAGTTTCTGCATGAGAAAAAAGTAAATACGAGCATTACGCAGAGATTCCCCGAGGGTGGCATCGTTGTACAATACACTGTCGGTTAAGGTTTTGATAATGGCGGTGCCGGAGGCGGAGTGCATAGCCGAAACAGTGCCGATTTTAGCCGCCCCGCCAAAGGGGTGAATGCGATCTAAAAATCTCTCGCCCAGTGAGGAGCAGCTCTGGAG
The DNA here is from genome assembly GCA_003552565.1 of Lentisphaerota bacterium. GTDB lineage: Bacteria > Verrucomicrobiota > Lentisphaeria > Oligosphaerales > PUNB01 > PUNB01. The sequence goes on along the minus strand of PUNB01000070.1, from coordinate 3,189 downwards.
GATGACCAAGGGCAGACCTTCCAGCTGTTCAGGTGGTATTTCTCCTGCCTTTTCTGGAGAAGGCTTCACAATTTCCTGCCGGGCAGGGGCGTGCTCGTAAGGTTCATGGGTGATTTCAGGCGAAGGGATATCATGTTGATCCGGGTAATATCCGTCAATCTCCTGATGCTGCTGTTCCCGGGGATGTTGACCATCAATGCTGTCAGTATCCCCCATGGAGGTGTCCAGAGATTCGGGCAGAAAATCTTCATGACCGGTGTGTCCGTGGTAAATAACCAGATTGGCTCGCAGGGCTGATTCAGCCGCTTCATCACTTGAGACCGAGTCGCCGTAAAAAGCATTTATCGTTAAACCGGTATTTTTAAATTCCTCGGCTGACAGTCTGGCCATGGTTTCAGAAAGAGGCAGTCCCCGGGTTCCCGCCGCGGCGTTGGCCGCCATCATGGCCTTGGACTCTGTATCTTCCAAAACCTGATCGCGAACGAAACCGCGGGTTAAAAACGTGCAAGCTTCCTCGACTGTGGAAAAAGGAATTCTTCCTACCTCGAACGAAGGAATTTCCTCCATGTTTACGGGCATGCATGGCTCCACATCTATCCGGTATTTTACCTGGTCATCCTTCACATCCGGTTGTTTCCGGTCCTCTTTCCGAGGCCCTTTGTCAGGGTCCTCATAGATTTCCACCGTCCTTTGTCCGATAGCCTCTTTGTCCCCCAGAATTGTCACTGAGCGGGGATTGAGATTGTTTCCCTCAATCAGATTCTTCGTCTTTTCTGCGGCTTCCCCGGCATCAGCTGAGTTACTCATTACCACAGGAGAATCTCTGACAATGCTGTAATAAGGCGCAAGCCAGGCTGATGCTTTATCTCGCCGGGATGCGTCTTCCGGTAAGCGAGTCAGAGTAACAACATTGATTTCTTCTTTTCCCACCTCGACAGTCAACCTTTTTTCCAAGGTGTCCGCGTCTAAATGTTCAATTTCCTGGTTGAGTCTGTTCGTCCAGTGATTACGGTGACTGTTTTTTCCCATCGCCAGAAATACATGTTCCACCTGAAGATCATTCAAGGTTTGCTGAACAGCATTGTTATTATTTGTCGTATCGTAAATAATAAGGGGGGCCTCCAGGTGTCCGGCCAAGGCCGAACCGAGAATCATTGATTCCTGATCTTTTTTCGAGACCAGTACAGCCTGATCACTTCGTTGCCAGAATTTTCGGGCAACACGATTGCTGAATCGGCTGTAATCTGGACTTATTTCCAGGAAGTTTGTATTCTGAGGGAGACTGAAGCGAGGAGGGTCGAGTTTCCAGGAGCGGCTTATTACCAGCGGATTTTTCCGCTCCAGATTTTTTATTAACGCCAAAGTTTCAGGACGCGGGGAACTGGAAGTTGAGAGCAGCAGGGGCTGATTGTCGCCATCTCGCAAACGCCCCAGCACCGGGCTTATGACCGCAAGCAGTTGCGGCCTGGATTCCGGAATGGTGATTAAATCAATCTTCGAATGATCCCCGTGTCGATTTGCTTCGCCCGCCTGGCTTTTGCCGGGGAGGATCAGCAGGCAAGCGAATAAGGTGAAGAACATAGTTGTCACCTGTTTGTATGGGGTGCGGCTGCCAAAAGAAAAGTGTATTTTGTTCATAATCAATCTTCTCTTCAGTTTTGTTCGATTTCCTCTTCATCCAGCATCTAGCAGGATGCATGCCAATCGGGGCAGAATAAAAATCAAAGCGAATTCCGACTGTCGGCGAAATAACCCTCCGGCGGTTATTAAAGGCGACTTCTCATATAAGATGCACTAATGTTTTTGCAAAAATTATGTAAAAAAATTGCACATGTGTTCAATGTATCCACGTTTTATACCTGCATCCAAAAATGACTTAAGTGAATATGAATAAGTTCAGTTTTCAAATCATTGACTTGCTGGTCTCAATAGATCGTATGACCCCAAAAAGGGCGGGAGTTTGGCGAGAAAAGAGGCTCAGGGAAGTGTCTTCAACAGTGACTCGTGAACACTTTCGGTAAAATCAGTTAGTTAATGTCTTTTTCGGCGTTGCTTAAAGAAGTTCATTAATGGTTCGGCGATATCCTGGCCGACGTAGAAATCAATCAGGTCCGCCTTGGCCTGGCGGCACTGATCTTCGACCTCTTGGCGGTGCCTGCGGCTTTCCTCGTTAAAAAGGTGTCTGGGTTGATTCGCCAGGCCGTTTCCGAATCGTCCTCCTGCCACCAAAAGCGCACGTTGGTCACATCCATCAACATCGCCGAGAATATCTGCGCACCCGTTCCGCACCGTCAGTTTGTTTTCACCATGCCGAAACGCTTTCGGCTGTATTTCCGCTACAATCGCGACCTGCTCCGCAAACTCCCGGCACTTGCCTGGCAAACCACCGTCGAGGTCATCCGGGCAGTGCTCGACCGCGCCGACGTCACCCCCGGCATGGTCGCCGCGATCCAGACGCACGGGCAACTCAGCAACTGGCATCCGCACCTGCACTGCCTCACCACATACGGTGCATTCACTCCGGATGGTGTCTTTATCCCGCTTCCCGACGACCTCCCCGGCGCCCCCTTCCGCAAGGTCTGGGAGACCAAACTCTTCAAGCTACTTCTCGACGAGGGCCGGATCAGCCGGGAAGTCATCGACCAGATGCGCTCCTGGAAGCACTCGGGCTTCTCCGTGGATAAGAGCGTCTCCCTCGATGCCGGCGATACCGCCGGACTGCAGCGCGTCGCCGCTTATATGATCCGTTGTCCGTTCAGCCTCGACCGCATTATTTCCGTGAGTGACGACGGCAAGGTCGTCTATCGTGCCGAAAAAGCGGACTGCCAGCCGTTTCCCGCGCTCGGGGACGAGAAACTGCTGCGCGGCGTCTCGCGCAACTTCGAGATCTTCGACCCCCTAGAGTTTATCGCCGAGATCACACAGCACATTCCCGATCCCGGCATGCAAATGGTACGCTACTACGGTCATTACTCAAACAAAACGCGGGGACAACGGGCCAGGGCGGAAGCTGATCAAGCGGCTGGCGGGGAGGGGATTGCCATCGATGATGAAGACACGCCTTATCGAAAACTCTGCCGGATGCGGTGGGCGGCACTCATCAAACGCGTGTACGAGGTCGACCCGTTAAAATGCCCCAAATGTGGCGGTGCCATGGCCATCATATCCTTCATCGAAAAACGCGACCAG
>PUNB01000230.1 GCA_003552565.1 Lentisphaerota bacterium | reverse complement strand
GCGGTGACCAAACCGGCGGTGCCCGCGCCGATCACCACCATATTATAGCGCTCCGCCGGAGTCGGATTCCGCCATTCTTCCGGATGAACATTGGCCAGCAGAGAACGGTTGTACTTATCGGGCGGCGGCATGGACACCGGCTGACTGCCGATTTTTGTTGATTGGGGATTGGAAGTCATTTTTTCTGTAACCTTTTAACTTGCGCTAAACAACCTTGGAAAAATTCAAAATAGGCATTATGAAAAATTCACTAGCAGAGCAGTATAATATTTTTGTGCTTTATTGTGTTTCTTGAGTTATGATTTCAAGTATTAGAATTAGGTTTTCCTGTTCGTTCTTTTGACGCTGCGAATACGGTAGAGTCGCTCAGTGAAACCGTCTTCCTGTAAATTCTGCGCTCCGCCGCGGGCGGCCTGAACCATCTGATCATGAGTCCGGCTGCGCGGATCGACAAACTTATCGCAGAAGCGCATGGTAATATCGTATATCAGATCGGCCAGCTGCCATGTACGGGTGTTTTTATAGCCGCCGTGATGAGCCAGAATCTTTTCGTTTTTTATCCGTCATACTCCGCCTATTCTTGGTTTGTTATAACTTTTTGGCTATGATAGGATTGGTGAAGATAAGTTTAGACTTTTGCGATGGCAAACGCCCCAAAATCAGCGACCTGTTCACTCAATACCCTTTATTTTTTAAGTACCTTATCGGCATGGTGCTTTACGGGCTGATCGTATTTTCGGGAACATTGCTGTTGATTATCCCTGGGATTATCTGGTCTCTTAAATATTGGTTCTTTGATTACTATATTGTTGACCAAGGGTTAGGTCCTGTAAAATCTCTCAAAAGCAGTTCCGCCATTACAAAAGGAATAAAAATGGATTTATTTCTTTTCCTTATTATTACTCGCACTTATGAATATCGCCGGTGCTCTCTTGCTTTTGATCGGATTGTTTATAACTGTTCCTGTATCCATGGTTGCAGCTGCTTTTGTTTATCGCAAATTAATGATTTAATTTCTGCTTCCGAACTCAGATATAGATAAATCAACTCGGCACACTAGCGATGGACGATAGGGGACGCGCTTTACTCCTAATCCGCTATCGTCGACCGGATTCACACTGCGCAATCTTCTGTAACTTTAAAACAAACAAAAAGCGGCTTCCGCCTGCAGGCGGAAGCCGCAATCAACTAGAGACTCCGGCGGGGTTAATTTAACCGACACAGAGTATTTTCAGCGCCGGACGCGGGCGTTGCCCGACCAGACGCTCCATATCTGTTCTTCATCCGCCGGCTGGGCGTAATCGGTCATCAGAGTGGTCACCAAAGCGCCGGAAGCCCAGCCGAACTGCACCCACTTCTCGGCCGGCCACTCCCGCAGGATGGCATACAGCATACCGCCGACAAAACCGTCACCGCCGCCGATCCGATCCAGCACTGTAATTTCCCGCGGCTCGACAACATGCCAATTGTCGCCTTCAGACATAATCGCTCCCCAAAGGTGGCGATTGGCATCCACTACTTCACGCAAGGTATTGGCAAACACCCGAGCTTCAGGGTAAGCCTTGCGGGCGCGAGTGATCATTTCCTTGAATCCGTCTATCTTGGCGCTGATATCTTTACCTCCGGCTTCCGGACCCTGCAGATTCAGGCAGAGCTGGAAATCTTCTTCATTGCCGATAAGCACATCCGAAACTCCGGCGATCTCATCGAATATTTCGCCCAGCTCTTTTTCGCGCCCTTCCCAGAAGGTGGCTCTATGATTGAGATCAAAGGATATGCGGGTTCCATGCTTTTTTGCCGCCCGTGCCAACTCCAAACAGAACTTGCCGGTTTCCGGTGAAAGCGCGGCGATCAGTCCGGATATATGAATCATCTGCGCTCCGTCCTGCGCAAAAATCCGATCCAAATCAAAATCCTTCACGTTGAGACAGCGCCCGACCTCACCGGCGCGGTCATTCTGCACACGCGGTCCCCGAGAACCGGTGCCGCGGTCTGCCAGATTGAACTGGTGCCGATAACCCCAAGGCCCCCCTTGCGGCACATCCCTGCCCTCATAATCCATGTGACGACGAGCCAAATCATCCTTGATCATCCGGGAAACAGGGCTGCCTTCGACAAAATTAGTCAGCACTTTCACCGGCAGCCCCAAAAAAGATGAGACGCTGGCGACATTGGACTCCGCACTGGTAACCTGAATACGAAAGTTCTCACTGCAATGAAAAGGCTGTCCTTCTGTCGGCGTAAAACGAACTCCCATACTGGTGGGGATAACCAACGCATAACGACAATCCTGACGTAACTCAATACTCATAAATTAAACTCCTTGGTTTTTTACGTTTTTTCATTCCTTCGACTGATAACATACACAAGCCCGGCCGCCGGCGCGACGCGCCTGCTACCCCGAGTGAGAGACTTAGAGGGTGTTACATGGCCGATCAAGGCGAAAGATTAGGGCAAAAGATTAAGGGGCGCACCCGTCTTCTCCTAATCTTTCCTCTTAATCTTTCGCCCTAATCCATAAAAATGTCAAGGCTCACAAAAGCATCTGATGATTTCCCGCAAAGGCTTATTGTATCATTTATCCGCTGAATTTCAAATTGCAATTTTGTTCGAATGTAATGCGTCAGTGAAAGGCGGGGAATTCGTGTCGGTTGACAAGAACGGGTGACGAGTCGCTCGAATCGTCTGCCGTTCTCGTTTTCCGACTGGTTATTTTCAAACGCTGCATCTATGACTGCCGGATTCCCCCCCATAGAACAAACGTGGGTTGAAATTTGAGTTTCAGTTTATATATTAACGCCCAAAAAAAAATCACCGGCGTTTCCTCCCCTCCAGGATCAACACTAAATGAAGACCGAACAGGAATTATTCAGGAGTTTCACCATCCACAATCAGCTGGGGATGCACGCTCGGCCGGCGGCGTTATTAGTGCAAACGGCGAGCCAGTACCAAGCCGACATAAAAATCATCAGGGACGAGGAAGAAATTGACTGTAAAAGCATACTCAATGTCATGACCCTGGCTGCGGCGCAAGGTGCAACACTGAAATTCGTGGCTCGAGGCGAAGATGCGGAAAATGCTTTAAACGCAATCGAAAGTTTGTTTGAGGATAAATTTGGCGAAGCATAACTCCAAAACCAAGCCCGCAAAAAACATCACCGCCCCTGGAATCAGTGTTTCCGCCGGTATTGTGATGGGCAAAGCCCTGTTTGTCGGTCGCGACTTGGGAGCTCCTGAAGAAAGTGAATTATCAGCCGCCGAAGCGCGAAAAGAAGTGAAGCGGTTTGAAAAAGCACTGCGTCAATCCAGAGAGCAGCTTGAGGGGCTGCGCCAGCAAGTGGCGGAAGTCATTGGGGAGCATGACGCCCGAATTTTTGACGCCCACCTGCTGATCATGGATGATGACAAACTGACTAGGGAAGTCAAAGAAAACATTATCCAACAGAAGCGAAACGCCGAATACATATTTCAAAAAATTTTCGAGCGCTATACCCAGGCTTTAAGCAAGGTTGACGACCCTTATATCCGGGACCGGATAGCGGATATACGGGATGTCGCCAATAGGATAATAAAAAACCTTCGCGGTGAACCCGCTGACGACATTCGCAACCTGGACCACCCGCGCATAATCGTCGCCCACGACCTGGCTCCTTCCGACACCGTATCCATGACCAAAGAGCAGGTGCTGGGTTTTGTCACTCGCATCGGCAGCCGGACATCACACGCGGCCATCATGGCCCGGGCTCTGCAATTGCCCGCGGTGGTAGGACTGGGGGACTCCTTCCAGCAAATCCATAACGGCGACATGCTGATCCTCGACGCCCTCCGCGGCACGGTTATCATTGATCCGGACGAGAAAACGATTAAACGCTACAAACAGCGCATCAAGGATCAGGAAAAATGGTTCACCATGCTGGAATCCGAGCTGGCTTTGCCGACAGAAACCAAAGACGGCTTCAGGGTGCAGCTGGCCGCCAACATTGAACTGCCGGAAGAAGTGGATGAAATCCGCAGTTCATTCGGTGTCGGAATCGGCCTTTTCCGCAGTGAATATCTGTTCATCAACCAGCCGGAAGCTCCTTCTGAGGAAGAGCAGTTCCAAGTCTATCGTCAACTGGCTGAAAAAATCTACCCCCAATCAGTTATTATCCGCACTCTCGACATCGGCGGCGATAAATTTCTTTCATCCCAGTTCAGCAATGAAATCAACCCCTTTCTGGGCATGCGCGGCATCCGTTTGTCACTGTCCAACCCGAGTGCCTTTAAAGTCCAGTTAAGAGCGATTCTGCGGGCCAGCGCCTTCGGCAAGGTGCGAATAATGTTTCCCATGATCTCAACCCTGGAAGAGGTGAAAGAAGCTTTGCGCTATTTGCAGGAAGCCCGTCAGGAGCTGGACGCACAGGGAATTGATTACCATCGTTACATGGATATCGGCATAATGATCGAAGTGCCCGCCGCCGCTCTGCTGGCCGATAAACTGGCGCCTTATGTTGACTTTTTCAGCCTCGGCACTAACGACCTTATTCAGTATTCTCTGGCGGTTGACCGGGCCAATCCGCAAATCGCCTATTTATACCAGCCCACCCATCCGTCCCTGATTCAATTGCTTGAGAATGTGGTGCATGTGGCTTATGAACATGGAAAATGGGTCAGTATCTGCGGGGAAATGGCCAGTGATTCGACTTTGGTGCCGTTAATCCTCGGCCTAGGGATACATGAACTAAGCATGAGTTCCGTTTCCCTGCCCTTGGTGAAACGGCTGATCCGGCGTATCCGTATGTATGATGCCGAAAATCTTGTGCGCGAAGCTCGGCAATGCGGTACCAGCCGGGAAGTGCAGACGCTGTGCGATCAATTCATCCAGAATTTTGTTCCCGATATGTTTGAGAGCAATGACAATGATTAGTTTTCCGCAAGCCGACAGCTCGATCGGCCGCTGGACCGCTATCCGCACCAAACCTCGCTGCGAGAAACAGCTGTGTCGCTTCGCCGAAGCTCGAAATATCCCTTACTATCTTCCTCTTTTGCGGCGTCGGAAACGCTACCAGCGGCGACAGGTGGAAACACTGATACCCATGTTCCCCGGCTACATTTTCGCGCAGATCGGGAACCATACGACACAGATTTTGTTCGAAAGCAATCGAGTTGCTCGCATCCTGCCGATAAACACCGATGCCGAGGAAACAGGCCTGCTCCAGGAGCTGCAAAGCATCCGCGTATTTGAGCAGGCTGAGCTTGAGAAAGAATTGATTGTCAACCCGGAAATACTTCCCGGCAGTCCTGTGCTGATCTCCGAAGGACCGCTCCAAGGCTGTCGCGGCATTGTCGAAAAAAGAGACGACCAGGCCCGCGTAACAATCAATCTGGAATTGCTGGGCAGCTCGGTTACCGCTATCATCAATCTGCATGAGGTGGCAATTGACATTGATGACTAATCCCTGAATCCGTTAATTTAACGGAATCAGGCAATCCCTAAAAACCTTACGCACTGTGCTCAAACAGCGCAGTTTTGGCCGAATTCAAAATGAAGAAATTAACCTTTCCACTTTTCAGCTTTCCTCTCATCCCAGTTGCGGCAGGGATGATATTCATAATTGCCCCTCTCAACTCCGAGGCCTCAACCATTGACGCGATTATTGAAAATGTCCGTTCTGCCATGCGCCAGGCCGAAGAGCAAACACAACAACGGGAAGAAAGAATTGAAGAGCTGGAAAAAGCTCTGGCGGAAGCCGTCCAAAGAGCTGAAAAATACAAAAAAGAAGCCGCGCCAGTCGATTCTTTACTACAGGAGAATCAGAATTTACGCCGGGAATTAACCAGCATCCGCGAGCAAAACCGTCGATTGAGCCGCGAACTTGCAGAAATGGACGAAACAAAAGCCGCGCAAGAAAAGGATGAATGGAAGAGACTGCTTAATTCGGCCCTCGCCGCCCGCCTCAATATGGAGTTTAGACTGAACCAGCAGAGAGAAGAAATTCACCGATTACGTCAAAGCCTGCAAGCCGCCACCATCGAGAGAGAAACTATACGCCGGAGAAAATATACCTACCGCCAGCAATTCCATGAATTACACCAACAGGCTGAAAGTTCCTCCGCCGCGGGGCAGCAAGGAACAGAGACCGTTCAAAGACAGGTCGCCCGCCTGCGACGGCTGGCGGATTCCTTAGATCAGGAAAGAACCGAACTGCACCGCCAGCTGCTTAGTGCGCAAAATGAGAAAAATGATCTACAGGGGGAAATACGGCAGCTTCAAGAGGAACTGAACGAATACCGTCACCGACTAACCCAAACCGAAAAAAAGAAAGAGAGTCTAAGCAGGCGCAATCAAATACAACTGGATCTGTTACGGACACTGGAACGAAAACAACCCTCAAGTGAACTGACTATGGAGGATGATAGAACCGAGACTCGGGAAGAAATTGAAATGAACGCCCGTGCGGAAAACAAGAAAGAGCAAAAAGACGAATTAAACAATGTTGAAATTAATGATATGTTCGATTTTTAGCTCTTTCTCCCGCGACCGCTCCAAAATTTGGCTCTTTAGCGGACTTTTTGGATAAATGGATGCAGGCAACCGAAAATAAGCCCTCGCAGAGCCTAGACAACAGACTACAAGCTTCGCATGCTGATTCTCTTACGCCATATAGCCGCCTGGCGCCATGTTAATAAGTACTATCCACCACGTCGGGCTTATGTGAGACTTCGCGTTGTTAACCTTGTCCCGAATCCGCCTGAGGCGGATCACAAACCTGATTCCAAAGTCAAAAAAACACTGGACAAGGTGCGAGACAAGGTGCGAGACAAGGTTTCATATGCCGCAACAAG
>PUNB01000039.1 GCA_003552565.1 Lentisphaerota bacterium | reverse complement strand
TTCTGCTTTACTTCAAAATTACAAATTCAGAATTCAACGATTCAAAATTGACAGAGTCTCACATAAGGAATAGAAAGAAAAACCAGACAAGGTGCGAGACAAAGTGCGAGACAAAGTTTTATTGTTTTGTGCATGTCGAGACCGGAAACACCTTTTCGGATACCCTCTAGTTAACAAAAGAGCCAGAATTAACATAAAGTATAAAAATATGACAAACTTTGGCAAAATATCAGTGCTTGGATTGCCGGCGTTGCTGGCGCTAATCTTTTTTTCCTTCGTCTCGGTCTTGTCGGCTTCGGAGGTTGACTCCCCGCCCTCTCTTGACCGGGAGCAAATGGAAGTGGTCGAAGAGGATGATGTTCTGGTTTTGGCTGCGGACGAGGCAACCGGACTGCTGTATCTTTATTATGACTGGGACGCCCCGGCGACGGTGCATGAAGTCAATGTGCTTATGGGCGAAGTGGCTCATCCTGGTCGCCAGCTCGGGGTTCTGAATATTCTCACTAAAGAGGGAGTTGTAAGACGCAGCAAGGCTTATGTACAGGCCGGCCGAACCTATCGCATCCGGGAAATAAATGTGGAAGTCGGACAGAGGGTTGAAAAAGGGGATGAGCCGCTGTTTGTTTTCCAGCCGCTGGCCATCGCGCATGATTCGACCACTCCCGCTGAGACTCCCGGACTGCAGCTGGGCGATTTGTTCCGGGATCTCTGGCACAGCACTGGTATCCACGAAATCATCAGTCAGACCAGCAACGACTGGACTTTAGGTATCGGCCGGCTGGTGATGGTTTTCGTCGGACTGGTGCTGCTGGCGCTGGCGATCTTCAAAAAGTTTGAGCCGCTGCTTCTGGTGCCCATTGGTTTCGGCTGTATCATGACCAATGTGCCCATCGCCAACCTGGCCGATCCGGACGGTATCCTCGGAATGCTGACCGGGTTCGGGATTGACAACGGGCTGTTCCCGCTGTTGATTTTCATGGGGGTTGGAGCCATGACCGATTTCGGGCCGTTGATCGCCAATCCTAAAACAGCGCTTCTCGGAGCCGCCGCCCAGGTGGGTATTTTCAGCGCTCTTCTCGGTGCGCTGCTGCTCAATTACTGGTTCGGTGGATGGATACAATTCGGCATCAATGACGCGGCATCGATAGGCATCATCGGCGGCGCCGACGGGCCGACTTCGATTTTCCTGGCATCTCAGCTCTCGCCCGCACTGCTCGGGCCGATCGCTGTCGCCGCTTACTCATACATGGCCTTGGTGCCGATCATTCAGCCGCCGATCATGCGTTTAATGACCACCCCGGCTGAAAGAACGGTGAGAATGGTGCAGCTGCGGCCGGTGTCGAAGCTGGAAAGAATATGCTTCCCCATCGGCATCACTTTTATATGCCTTCTGCTGCTGCCGGAGGCCGCTCCTCTGATCAGTATGCTGATGTTCGGCAACCTGCTTAAGGAATGCGCCGTGGTCGATCGGCTCAGTGACACCGCGCAAAACGCCCTGATCAATATAGTAACCATTTTTCTCGGACTGGGAGTCGGTTCGAAACTTTCCGCCGACGCTTTCCTGAACTTTGAGACTCTGGGAATTCTGGCCCTCGGGCTGGTGGCCTTTATCTTCGGCACCATCGGCGGAATGCTTCTGGGCAAGCTGATGTATATTATGTCCGGCAAAACGATAAACCCGCTTATCGGCGCTGCCGGCGTTTCCGCCGTACCGATGGCCGCCCGCGTGGTCAATAAGTACGGCATGGAGCAGGATAATCACAACTTCCTGCTGATGCACGCCATGGGGCCGAACGTGGCGGGAGTCATCGGTTCCGCCGTGGCCGCCGGAGTGCTGCTCAACGCCTTGATGTAGACGTAAGCGCTCTGCCTCGCGAAAACCTTAAAACACTAAGCGGCGTCCGCCTGAGGCGGCCGCCGCTTTTGTATGAAACACGGTTCGTGGTTCATCGTGCTTCGTTCGTCGTTATTGACGGTTGACGAGAATCCGCTTCAGACGGATCACCGCTTTAGTATAGCAGCTCAGGTGAAACACAATTTTGAATGATGAATTTTGAAGTGGCACTTGTCTGGTCTGTCCGAAACTCAACATTCAGAATTCAAAATTCAATATTTGTATTCATTATTTCTTCTAGGTGCCTCGCACCGTGGACTCGGGACTTATGATCACAAACAATTCTTATTCATATCCTTGAACCACTGCGAAGCGGTCTCACGAAGATGTTCGGCCTCCCGCGGGATGACTTCCTCCAACGGCAGATCCGGAGCGTGGGTGACCCGGGCTTCGTGAATGTTGCATACCCGGTATTCGGCGGGTGTAGCCTTCACTCGACCGGCGAAGACAATGGTCGGCACATCCGCCTCGCGGGCCGCTTCGGCCACTCCGGAAACCACCTTGCCGTCAAGAGACTGGCTGTCGAATGACCCTTCGCCAGTAATGCACCAGTCGGCGCCGACGAGAGCCGCCGGCAGTTTTGATACTTCAACAATCTCCTTGATACCCGGCGCCAGCTCAGCCTTCATAAAGGCCGCCGGCGGCGCCGCCGCCGGCAAGCTCGGAAACATCGACTCCCAGATCAATCTTTATGCGTCGGGCCAGATTGTTCAGACCGACCTCCGCGCTCGCTGGCGGTCTGAATCAGCTCACCGGTGCCGTAAAGTGCTGGTCTTCATCGGATTGCGCTGGTCGTCGTACCTCCACGCCGATGTTGAAATAAATTAACTCATGAGGCAAGAAATCAGGGTGTCATATACTAACATACCGGTGCATTCCTGCAAGGCGATTTGTACGTAATGGCTTGCTTTCATTTCAAAGCAGATTATGTTAACTTGCTTGGAGACGGAAAGCAACCAAAATATTCCATTGCACTCACTGAGAGTTTTAGTTTATGCTTAATTTTTTCATCGGACTATTATTCACTATTGTGGTCATATGCGCCCTGCTTCTAATCGGTGTTGTTCTCATTCAGCAGAGCAAATCGGGCGGCGGTTTAGCGGTCATGGGCGGCGGGATGACCGAATCCGTTCTGGGTTCGGCCGCCGGCAATGTGGTTACTCGGATAACCGGTGTACTGGCCGCTATCTTCCTGTCCTGCACTTTTATCCTGGCCATCCTCGTCACCCGCCGGGCGGAACCGGAAAGCTTTCCGGACCGCTACGAACAGGGTGCCCCCGCCGAAGAAAGAGAGGAAGAAATACCGCCATTGCAGCCCGGCGAGGATCCCGTGCCGCGTTGACAAGCTGAACCATCCCCCCACCCGCTCATGACCTCTCGGACAGCCACAATTCACAATTCCTATGGTATCCACTGTCGGCCCGCCGGTGTGATCGCCAAACAGGCGCGGCAATACGAAGCTGATATCCAAATTGACAGCGGCGACGGCAATAAAGTGGCCGCCAGTAATATCATGGGCCTTCTCACACTCGGACTCAGCCAAGGAAATTCGGTGCAGATAGAAGTGGACGGTCCGGACGAGGAACGAATAGCCGATGAAATACGCGATCTGTTTGAAAAAAAATTTGAATTCGAGCGCTAAAGAAACCGGCCCTCCCGCTTAACTCACTTTCATAATTCGACAATGAAACCCAGCACTTCTCATGCGCTTTCCGACCGCTGCCGGCATAGGCTTGAGCCTTGGATAAAGGCTGCGCGCGACCATCTTTACATACCGCCAGAACGTCCTGACCTGATGTGCTACGGCAGCGGCTATAACGGATGGGGGGTGCAGACCAACCAGAAAGCTTTCGCCGCTTTTGCCGTTTTAGCGACCGATCCACGCTTGGAAACATCAAGAACCGGCATGAGTGCTGACGAGCTGGCGGATAACGCCTTGCGCCTGCTACGCTTTTCTCTAGCCTCTCATGATTCAGGTGATTTTCATTGCCTCGACGGTCGCCCTTGGGGACACACCTGGATTTCCGCTCTCGGTATTGAAAGAATGATGCATGCGGTCGATGAACTGTGGGATCACATGTCAGCGGAAGACCATGAAGCGCTGCGTCGGGTGCTGCTCTCGGAAAGCGACTGGCTTGTCGACCGTTATCAGCGAAAAAAAGACGCCGAGCCCGGTAAGGTACAGGCCGGTTTAACACAGCATAACGATCCTGAAAGCAATCTGTGGAACGGCATTCTGCTGCACCGGACGGCGATGCTCTATCCGGACACTCCGCGGGCGACAGAGTATAAACTGCAGGGAACCAGATTTATCCTCAACGGCATATCAGTTCCTTCCGATGCTGAATCCAGAGAACTGTTCGAAGGCGCTCCATTGGCCGACTGGCACCTCGGCGCCAATTTCTTTCCTTCTTTCGCTTTGAACCACCATGGTTACCTTAACCTAGGCTACATGATCATCTGCCTGTCACAGGTGGCAATGGCTCATTTCGACTGGAAAAGTCGCGGACTGACTCCGCCGGCCGGGATTTATCTGCATGTTGAAGAACTGTGGCGGACGGTGAAAAAAATGATTGCTCCTGATGGGCGGCTGCTGCGAATCGGCGGTGATACCCGGGTGCGCTACTGTTATTGCCAGGATTACGCAGTGCCGGCGTGGCTGCTGATTCTGGATCATCTCCTTGATACTGACTGTATAGGGTTCGAACAAAACTGGCTGTCGACCCTGGAGCGAGAAGTCGAAGCGGGTGACGGACAAGCCTTCCTGACGGCTCGACTTAAAGCGATGAATGAGATTTCCCCGACTTATTACACGCGACTGGAATCGGATCGCGCCGCGGCCTTGTCGATGGCTCTGTGCTGGCGCCGCCGCTTTGATGATTTCAACTCGATAATCGCCGGTGACCCAATACCAAGTGAGGGCGGCTGGCATGATCAGTATCATGGCGCCTGTTTGATCCGCGGCAAGCGTCGCTTTGCTTCCTGGTGCTGGCGGGCGGCCGCTCCGCCGCAGGGACTATGCCTGCCGATTGATCACAGTGACATGGCCGAATGGCAGGTCAACCTGGCCGGATGCGTCAATGGAGTCGGCGCCCGCAACTTTGCCGAAGTAGTGAAACACAATCAGCGGCAGTTTCCCGGCGGCTTCATTAATTTCGGCATTTGCAATATGCGCTCGGAAAACAATCTGGCGGAGGGAGAGACCGACAAGACCGTCGCCCGCCAGCATATAGCCTTCGCCGCTCTGCCTGAGGATGCCGGAGTAATTTGCATTCAATACGCCGCCGCTGTCAACCGCGCCTTTGTTCGAACCGTCAAGGGGCTGCACTTAATGATGCCTAATGACATATTCAACGGCTGTCAGCGAATCTATTTTGACGGATCTCAGCAAGTGCGGCTTCCGGGAGTTTCCGATTCGGAGGAAGTCCTTAAACTGAATTCAAACTGGGTTAATATCGATGATTGTCTGACCGTCGCCAGTCTGGACAAAAAACCGCTGTCAATCCTGCGTCCGGGGCGGCGACAGGTGGAAATCCTAAAAAAACCTCTCAGCTTCGGCTCCCTTTACGCCGATGAAATCTGTTCTTTTTATCAATCCGGCCTGCGTTCTTATGATTCGGAAGCCACGATTCTGGATACAACCTTTACCCTGCGCGTCGGCGAGGACAGTCGGACCGCCCGCCAACGTCAAGAGAGAATTGTCGATCATAAATTTGGCGGCGACAACTGGCGGGGCGCCATGTGTGAAGGAGCCGACGGCAACAATTATCTGCTTTTATTAAACCTGGACAGCCGGGACAATTGGGCGGAAGTTCCGCTGACGAGCAACAGGACTTTGCATGACCTAGGAACCGGCCGACAAGCCGAGATCGCCGACCGCGGCTATCTGCCGCTGGCGCCGGAAGAGGCCAGGCTGCTGGTTCTGGAGTAAAACCGAAAATTAAAATACCCCATGATGACGAGAGCTTCAGCCACTGAAGAAAAGCACCGCGTATTTTTGGCTTTTCCAGTCAATGCGGCGGCTTCGGGGGAAGCCCGAATAGCGACCGCCCAAGAACGTTTGAAAATGATGGGCTTCAAAGGGAAATGGAGCACTCCGAGTCAGGTTCATCTTACCTTGCTTTTTCTCGGCGACCGGGATTCAGGGGAACTGCGAACAATCAACCGAATTTCCCAGGATGTCGCCGCCAGACATTCTCCTTTTTCTTTATCCAGTTCAGCCATCGGCGCATTTTCTAAACGGCCGCGCTTACTATTTTTGGAACTGCATACAGCACCCGAGGAAGCTTTCAAAGAACTTGCCGAGGATCTGCGTTCATCTCTGGGAAAAGAAATTTATCTTGAACCCAGAGTGTTAAAACAGCAGCCGCACGCGCACGCCACGCTAGTGCGCTTTCGACGGCCTTCCGACAGTCAACCTTTAAAATCCATGCAGGCCGAAAAAGACAGTGGATCGCCCTCCTGGCGCTGGCCTGATTTATCCGATGCCGTTCCCGATCTCCGTCTGGAATGTTCCGATTTCAGGCTCTATCAAAGCACACTTACTCCGAGAGGAGCGATATATAATGAACTGGCCCGATTCCCGATTGGAGCGGAGGACTGAAAGACGAAGGCTGGAAGTTATCGGAACGAACTGTCAACAGAGGAGGAAAGGATATAACAGTGTTCAGCTTATGTGAGACTTCGCGTTGTTAACCTTGTCCCGAACTTTGTCCCGAACCTGATTCCAAAGTCAAAAAACACTGGACAAGGTGCGAGACAAGGTGCGAGACAAGGTTTCATATGCCGCAACAAGTCTCCACCTCGGGGTATCAGGCGCACCGCGCCGGCGGCCGGGCTTGTATGAAACACAATTCTGAATGTTGAATATTGAATGATGAATTTTGAAGTGGAACTGTCTGGTCTGTCCGAAACTCAACATTCAGAATTCAAAATTCA